>NZ_JBPQTS010000003.1:0-93604 GCF_051386455.1 Streptomyces sp. URMC 124 | reverse complement strand
GGGCCGGGCGGGATGGGTGCCTCCGTGGCCCCCACCGCTCCGCCCGGTCCCTCCTGGTGGCGGTGGTCACCGCGCGATCACTCCCAATCGCGCCGCTCGTTCCGTCGTCATGCGGACAGTGGCCGTGACCTCCCCGGCGGGGTTGATCACGATGAACTCCAGGAGCTGGGCGTCCAGTCGGATGATCTGGACGCGCTCCTCTGGTGCCAGCTCCAGGCCCCTCATGCCGCCAGCTCCTGGTCCTGGTCGAGCTCCAGCGTCTCCACGACAGCGCGGAGACAGTCCAGCGCGCGCTTGAGGGTCTGGCGGGAGGTGGCCACCGTGATGCCCAGGGCTGCCGCTATCTCCGCGTGGTCGGGGACGGGGAGGCCGTTGGAGTCGTAACCGGCGTACAGGTGGGGCTCCGGGTCGAACCCGTAGACCATGCGAACGATGCGGTCTGCGTTGCCGTGCAGGTGCGCCAGGAGCGCGTGGGCCAGGACGCGCTTGCGCTCACGGTCCCGGCGGGCCAGGTCGCCAGCCTGCACCGGGTCGTCCGGGACGCCGTAGCTGTAAGGGTCCACCAGCGTCTCGCCGAGGAGAATCGTTTCTTCTCCGGCCACGGGTGCGTCCAGGGATTCCGCGCCCTCCATCGCCAGGCGGACCAGGTGCGCCGCCGCCGGGCTCAGCCGGTGGCCAGGGCCAGGGAGAACCGTCACCAGGTACTCCGCCGCCTCCCAGTCAGCGCCGACGATGCCCAGGCACGCCTTGAACGTGGCAACCGCATCGGCCGAAATGCTCGTGGTTCCCCGGGTGTTGGCACCGTCCCAGATGGCGCCCTGAATGCGGTGGTGGGCGTACGTGCTGAACTTGGCCCCGCCCTCCGGGTCGTAGCTGGCCAGCGCTTCCAGGACTGCCACGCGGCCTTCCTGGCGGAGGTCCTCCAGCTTGTCCCCGTAACCCGAGCTCTTGTCCGGCGTGTGCACCATGCGCTTCTCCGCCAGGCGGTAGATCATCCCTTCCAGACCCTCTATGACCTGGGCCTTTGCGTCCGCGTCGCCGTTTTGGGCAGCACGAATCAGGGCAGCGTGAAGCATTGGATGTCTCCCTTGGAAGGGCCCCGGGGGGCCGGCTCGGGGGCATCCACTGGGGGCCGTGACAAGGGCGGAGCTCGCACGCTTGTTCGAATGAGCGGGCCTAGAAATCCCTGGGGCGGGGGGAGTCAGAACATGTTCTGACTGGGGGTGTGGGTGTGAGGTATCGCCGCGTGACCAACTGGGCCCGCGCTAGGCGTATTTGGGTGTGAGGTATCGCCGCGCGACCCGATGGGCCCGCGTGATGCGAATTTGGGTGTGGGGTGCCGTCGGCGCGGCCAGGGGTTACGGCCGTCCGTCAGGCGTTTTGGGTGCGAGGTGCCGTCGGACTGGCCTGGAGTGACGGC
Source organism: Streptomyces sp. URMC 124 (assembly GCF_051386455.1). Taxonomy (NCBI): domain Bacteria; kingdom Bacillati; phylum Actinomycetota; class Actinomycetes; order Kitasatosporales; family Streptomycetaceae; genus Streptomyces; species Streptomyces sp. URMC 124. The sequence goes on along the minus strand of NZ_JBPQTS010000003.1, from coordinate 92,184 downwards.
CGTCCGCTACGGGTGCACAGAAGGGGGTGGGCTCAGTTATGGCACTGAGCAGAGGTGGCGGAGAGTTCCGCCAGGACGCATCGCCCGTGTTCGCGCGGCGTCAGACAGGAAGGGGCCGACGTGACGGCCCAGAAGGCGGCGGTGTTCGCCGTGTCGCGCTGGAGGACTGCCCGGTACGTGCGGGTCAGCCACCGCGCTGCTGTCTCCACCAGGGCAATCAGTGCCCGGTAGATGTCCGCCACCGGCCCACAGGGCGCGGCGGCCAGGTCCTCCCGCAAGCGGGACAACGTCTGTCGCTGGGCGGTTCTCCATCGGCCTCGGGTCATTGCCCGGAAGGCTGCGAGGGTGGTCACCCAGCGGACGCCGTGAAGGACCATGAAACCCTGGCGCGTGCTCTTGACGCCCATGTCCTGGCCCCCCATTCCGGAGCTTGGTGCTCCGCAAGTTGACTGGCCCCATAGAACATGAACCCGCGCGAGTTGTCCATGGTGATCATGCAACTTTCAATGACTGCCTACTCCCGTCGCATGGGCGGGGGTCGATGTACGCCTGAAGGATGACTTCCGGTCATCCTTCAGGCGCTAGAGCTGCACTATCTGACGGCCCATTCGGCAGGCAGGCCGTAGCCCCCTGCCCAGGTCGGGCCGTAGACCTCGGCGTCCGTGCCGATGGGCACGCCGAAGAGGTCCATGCGGACGGTTTCGGCCACCTCCCGGGCGAGGTCGGCGGCCTCTGCCTCCGGCGCCGTGCCCAGGACCTCGTCATGCACCCAGAGCGCCAGATGTCGAGTCAGGCCCTTTTCCTCCAGGTCGATAAGGGCTTGCCCCATCGTGTCCCGCGCCGTCGACTGGCACATGTAGGCCACACCCTTGTACAGGCGGTCGCGGTCCAGGACCAGGCGCCGGCCGGAGGGCGTCCGGAGCTCACACCCGTTGCGCAGGGCGTGGGACTGGAGGCCGCGGGCCCACCTCTTTATGCCGGGGTAGGCCCTCGCGTACCGGTTCAGGGTGTCCCTCATGACGGACTCCTCCAGCCCCGTCATCTTGGCCAGCGTGGCCGCGCCGCCCTGGTAGGACGTGCCAAGACCGGCGATCTTGGCCAGACCACGCTGGTGCTTGGTGAACCCCTGGCCGAACATGAGGGTCGCCGTGTGGTCGTGAAGGTTCCGGCCGTCGCGGATGGCCTGGCACATGCTCGGCTCCTGGGACAGGGCCGCCAGGACCACCAGCTCCACGGAAGACTGGTCCACGCTGAAGAAGACGTGACCGGGCTCGGCGACAATCGCCCGCCGGATCTCCCACCCCTTCGACGGGAGCTGTTGGAGCGGGGGGTCCGACACCGAGGCCCTACCCGTCTTGGCCCCCAGCGTGTTGATCTTCGGATGGATACGGTCGTTCGCGTCGCGGTTGGCGAGCATGGCCAGGGCGTACGACGTGCGCCACTTCGACGCCCTCTTGGACCTCAGGACAGCCTCCGCCAAGGGGTTCGGCCGACGCGTCTCACGCGGCTGCCACTGCCCATCCAGGTCCGCCAGGTCCAGCAAGACGCCCTTGTCCACCTTCCAGGCGCCGGACGGGGTGCGCTCCGTCAGCTCCTCCCCCATGCCCAGCAGAGCCTCCGCGACCTGGGCCGTGGAGTTCAGGTTCTCCACGCCGTACCGCGCCGCGCGCTCCGCGTACAGGGCGGCGTCCGCCTCCAGGCGGTTGGCCAAGCCCTCCGTGTACGGGACGTCCAAGAGCATGCCGCGCCGCTCCATGCCCGCGCAGATGGCCATGAGCCGGTGTTCGAACTCCACCAGCGTGTCCGGGATGCCGTGCCGCTCCAGCTCCCGTTCCAGATAGGGCCGGAGCCGCGCCGTGAGCAACACGTCCAACCCGGCGTAGCGCTGGTACATCTCGTCCTTGTACGGGATAGCCGCCCAGCCGGTGGCCTTGGTGAGCCCGTAGGACCGGAAGGTGGCGGTAAGGCCCGCCTGGGTGTCCGGGGCCGACGGGTCGACGTACCAAGCGGACAGGGGCTTAAGGCTGATTCCTACGCCGCCCTCGTAGTCCTGCCGGGAGTCGCACAGGTGGGCAAGGATCTTGGTGTCCCGGACCCGGGGCGCAATCGTCTCCAGCGGAGCCACGCCGTGGCGGTCGAGGACCAGGAGGTCATAGGCCGCGTTGTGGATCACCAGTTCCGGGCACTTGGTGACCACCGTCCGGGCCAGTTCCTCGAAAGCCGGGCCCCGCTCCACGGGGACGACCCACGCCACGTCACCGGTGCCGTACTGCACGGTCCGGAGGCGGTGGCTCGGGGAGAAGGTGTCCAGGCCCGTGGTCTCGGTGTCCAGCGCGAGCGACCGTGGCTGTGTCGTCGTCAGCCACTCCCGCGCCGTCCGGACGTCGTCCTCCGTCTCCAGGGCGTGGATGGTCGTCTGGTCCCCCGCCAGGGTGTGGCGGTACGTCTGCATGGGGTGCCTCCCGGTCCTGGCCGGCACCGGGTCCGGGCATGCGAAAGGGGGCCGACCCGAGACGGGCCGACCCCCTGTGCATGCCTAGACCGCTCTGGCCTGGCCGAATATGTCTGCCGTACCTCCATCCACTGGGCCGCGTGACAGCGTGCGGCAGTCCGCGAGGTTCGCCAGGACGCGGTGGCCGTTCACCTTGGCCTCTCGCACGCCCGGGAAGGTCCTGAGCGCGTCGTAGAACTTGTTGCGGGTCATGGGGTGGCGGATGCCGCACTCCTCCACCCATGACCGGTACCGGTCCCAGGTGTCGGTCCGGGGAACGTGCGCGCCCTCCTGGACCTCGTACTCCTCCCCGATGAAGCCGCTGAGCGGGTGGGAGCTGTCGCGGTAGTGCGCGGTCCTCCGCTCCACGGCCTCCGGGAACGCCAGGCCCCGCCCGGCTTCGTACTCTCGGAACCAAGACACAGCCCCGCGCACGGCCCAGGCCGCGATGCCCTCCCGCTCCTGGCGGAGGGTCGCCTGGAGGTGGCGGTCCTCGCGCCCCCGGAAGTCCTGCTCCCACGGGATGACACGTACGCGCTGCCACAACGCGGCGTCGGTCGCGTCGACGTCGGGGACGTAGTTGGTGTCCACCTGGACCAGGCACACCGGGCGGAACGTGATCTCTGACTTCGCGTACACGCCTCGGGCCGTGATCGTCTGGTCTCCGGTAACGGCCTTCATCAACGCCTGGTCAAGCGGCATGTTCGCGGGCCACTCCGAGGAGATGACCAGCCGCCGGCCCCGGAGGCTGACGACGTCCGCACGCGGGCCGCCGCTCTCCTTCCTGCGCTGGAACAGCGATGCATCCGCGCGCTTGACGGCCGCCCGGAACACATCCTCAATGGCCGCCGTGAAACTGGTCTTCCCGTTTGTGGTGGGCCCAACGTGCATCACGAAGATCCGTTCCACGCCGTACCCCGTGATGCCGTACCCGGTGAGCATCTGGAGGAAGGCAGGCATTTCCGCGTGCCCCGGGTGGCACTCACTGAGGAACCGTTCCCACCGGGGCGCCTGAGCCTGCGGGTTGTAGTCGACGTCAACGAAGAACGTGTTCATGTCGCCGGGGTCGTGCGGCCGGGCCTGGCCGGTCCGCAAGTCCACCACAGCATTGCGGAACGCCAAGAGGTCCGGCTGGGCGTCGAAGGCGTCTACCGTGGCGTACACCCCGGGTATGGACGCCAGCATGTCCACCATGCCCTTGACCTTGGATGACTCCTGCGACCGCATCACATGCTTGGACAGGGCCGCCGGGTCGTGCCCGGCCTCGCCCGCCATGCTGCGCACTACCGTGCGAACGTCGGCGTACAGCGCCTCTGTGGGGACCTGGCGCCAGTGACGGCCACTCCACTTGAAGACCCCGGCCCCCGGCACCATGCGGACGTGGCCTCCCAGCTGGCGGAAAAGGCGCTCCGCGTTGCCTAGGTCCGACAGCGGGAGCGGCTCGGCAGTATCCAACTCCAGTTCAGTCAGAACATGTTCTGACTGAACCGGTTCCAGAACGTGGAGTGGTGCCCGGCGTACGGCGGCGTGGAGCTGGCCGGGGAACTGCTGCGGGTCCCTGGCTCTCCAGTCGGTCAGGTCGTCCCCGGCGTGCGGGATCTCCAGGCGCCGGACCATCACTCCGGCGCTGGTCAGGGCGTCCGCCAAGGCGTCCGTGAACTGAACGCCAGCGTTATCTCTGTCGCCCGCTATCACCACATCGCGGTCCCCAAGGCCCGCCGCCAGCTCCGCTACCAGAGCGGCGTTGCGGGCCAAGCCTGCGCCTCGGATCGCTACGGAGTCGTACCCGGCGGCGACGGCCGTCAAGGCATCACCGGGGCCCTCGGTGACCAAGACCGTGTCGTAGCCGCTGTTAGCGCGGTAAACCCCGTACTTGGCCCAGGCGCTCCCCTCCGGGGAGACGATGGACAGCCACCGGGCCGGGCAGTGCCCGGACAGGTCCCGGCCTTGGAGGCCGCGAGGGCGGCCGGCGAAGTCGTTCAGGGGGACCGTCAGGCGGGGGTAGCGCTGGTACTCGGTGGACCGGTACCGGAACTGGCTGTCCGTGCCGGGCGCGTCGACGCCCAGGCCCAGGTCCGCCGCGCGCTCGGCGTCCAGCCCGAACCGGTCCAGGACGTACGAGCGGGCCAGGTCGCCCGGGGCGTCCATGAAGGCCAGGTTCGTGGTGTCCACGTACAGCGCCAGGGCAGCCAGGGAGCCGGGGTCCAGGTCCCCGGGCACGGGCTTGGCCGACGCCGTCACGCCCTCGCCGGGTGTCCAGTCGAACAGGTCGGACGCCCGCATGCCCAGGGCAGCCAGGATGGCGTCCCGCTCGCACCCGGCCCAGCACCGGACCAGGATCCGGCCGTCCTCCTTCAGTCGGAAGAAGAGCGAGGGCCGGTGGTCGTCGTGGACGGGGCAGGGGACGCCGTACTCCCCGCGTTCCTCCACCACCTCCGGGAAGCGGGCCAGGAACTGGGCAAAGTCCTTACGCACGTCGTCTCTCCCAACGCAAAAAGCGGGCGTGTCTCGAACCCCTTCCACTGGGGTCCGTGACACGCCCGCTCGGGGTCGTCAGTCGAGATCGCGCAGGGCCTGGAGCACGCGCCCGAACGTCACCAGGTCCATGACCGCGTATGCGTCCTCCACACGCCGGCGGGGGGCCTTGACGATGGCCACGCCGTACGGGAACCCCGCGTGCGTGGCTTCCCTGTTGGCCTGGCGGACGTAGTCGGCCAGGCGGATGGACTTCTCTGCCTTGCACTCCAGGACGAACGGCCGGGCGTGGAGGTCCCCCACGTCCTTGGCGCCCGTCTGGGCGGGCCTGGTGACGTTGCCCGGGTCGTGCGGGTCTCGCCAGGGGTACGCGGCGTCCTTCCAGTGGTCCACGTACTGGCCCAGCGCGGCATTCAGGTAGTGCCGGACCGCCCGCTCCCAGGCCGTCCCCTTGGTCTTGTTGGTGTTACTCAAGCCAGCACCTCACGACCGCTGGGGGTGGCCACCTCCGCCGGTATCGTGACGGCGACGTGCTCCGCCACGATGGTCTCCGTGCGGAACACCGACCGCTTGACGAACCCAGATTCCCGACCGGTCGGGCGGACCTTCAGCATCGGGATTGTCCGGCCCTTGTACTGCTCGGTGTAAGTGCGCTCCACGACGGCCTCCGTCATGCGGACGCCGTTGCCACGGCGGGCCGCGTACACGACGGTGTCCCCTTCCCGGATCTCCGCCCCGGTGAAGTCGCTGATGTTCCCGCGCTTGCCCATGGCTGTCTCTCCTCAGTTCCTGGAATGGTCTTGGCAACGCCTAAAGGTGGGGGCCTCAACCGGGGCCCCGCCGCTTAGGGAAGGGGGGTTAGAACGGCGCGTCATCGACCCGGGACAGGGGCGGGAGGGCCGCGTCTATGTCCTCTGGGACACGGCCGTGGACCTTGAGGACGGGCTTTCGGTAGCTGACGTCAATGCCGCTCTTGGTGGTGAACTCGACCAGCTCCAGGGCGAGCGTGCACAGGGCCGGACCGCCGACGGCCTCCAACTCCCGCCACACGGTCTCAATGGACTTCATGAACTCCCAGCTCCCGGTCATGAGCCGGAAGCGGCCCAGCTCCGGGTCATCGGCCAGGCGGAAGGTGATGCGCTGGTCCGGCTTGGGTCCGTGGCCGGCCTTGGCGACGGCCTTGCGCTCCTGGAGCGTCTGCGGGCAGCCGCACGGCTGGCCCGCGCGCGGGTCCTCCGTGTCGATGAATTCGACGCCGTCACACGCATGGATCGGCTTGCCGGTCATGCCGTACAGGGCCATGCGGAAGCTCACGGCGTCGGGGCCGTCCACCACCACCTTGATGGCGTCGGCGTCCGTCAGGACCTCCAGGCTGTCCTCCTTGGTGGTCTCCCACTCCACCGGAGTGCCGCCGTACAGCTGGGCCACCGCCTTGCCAACCTCCGGATCCCCGGTGGTGATGCGCCACGCCCGCAGGGCGACGGGGCGCCCGTTGAGCTGCTGCCCGGCACGGAACCGACCAACAAAGTCGGAGGTGAAGACCTTGGGGCGGGCCTGGGGGTCGTTGTCGAACACGCGCAGAGTGCGGGCCACGTTGCTGTCTCTCCTCTTGGGAGTCGCTTGGATTGAGCAGCAGAAAGGCCCGGGGCTTGGCCTCCGGGCCTCTCGCTAAGACCATCCACTGGGGGCCGTGACAGGCCCCCAGCCCGCTACGCGCGCCGCTGCGTACCGGTGACCAGTTCGCCGCCCGAGGCCACCGGGCGGCCGATGACGCCGCGCTTCATCTCCCGCTCCCAGTCGAAGACGGCCCGAAGGTGGAGGAACACCTGGAAGAGTTCCGGCGTGTGGCGGACGGGGACCAGCTTCCAGCCCTCGGGGCGCACGTGGAGGACGGCGGCCGCGTCGATGGCCGGCACGGGGACGGACTCCCCTGTGTCGGCGCGGACGATGCGGTCAGCGTTCGCGTAGGCCGACAGCTGGAGGGCTACCTCCTCATGGACGCCGGACCGTGTGGTCTTCCAGTCCAGGACGACCGTCTCCCCGCCGATACGGGCGATGGCGTCGAAGCTGCCTGCGTAGTTGTGCCTGTCGCTCCAGACCGCATCTTCAAGGAACAGGAACGCCGGCTGGATCTGGTCCAGAAACTCCCGGAAGTGATCGGCGTAGGCGCGGAGGTCCGGGTGAACGCGCGCCACGGTCTCACCGCGCGCCAGGCGCTCGAAGACGTCGTGGGCGTCGCTGCCGATATCGGCGGCCTGCTTGGTGAACCGCCGGGGCGCGCCCTTCAAGTAGTCGATGGCGCCCGCGCGGTCGGTCATGGCCAGGCCGACGAGAGGGCCGATGTTGTCGACCGCGGATTCCGCCACCATCTTGGCGGCCCAGAACTGCAGGAAGCCCTTCGGGAGCATGCCCAGGATGGAGGTCACGCCGGGGGCTTTGGCCCCGCTCTCCGGGTCCACGTAGAAGCGACTCCCGCCGCGCTGAATCGTGTTGAGTGCTGCCACAGGCCGCTCCGCTCGCTCCACGGCCCCCAAGGGGCCGCGCTCTCTCGCTTACGGAGGCATCCACTGGGGCACGTGACGACCGGGCCCGGGGGCAAGAAAAGTGCCCTACAGCCCTTCTTTCTCAGCACGACGTCAGGAAAGAAGGAGGCAAGGGCACTTTTCTTGCCCCCTGAAACGCGGAAAGGCCCCGTTCCGTGATGGAACGGGGCCTCAGAGTGAGGGCGTGGGGCTATTCGCTCAGGCGGTCCTTCGCTTCCTGGATGAGCTTGTCTGCCTGCTCACGGGCGGCCGTCATCTCGTTCACGAAGGCATCGAGCTGCTTCGGGGTCATGACGCCCAGCGCCGCCGGGGAGAACACTGCAATGCCCCGGTCGATGTGCTTGGCGAGCGTCACCAGCTGGCTGCCGGTGGCCTTGCCCTTGGCCACCTGGCTGGCGGTGGCCTTGGTCGTCTCGGCAACGCTGGTGAGAGCCTGGGCCGTCTTCTTCTCCAGGCTGTTGCGCTGGCCCCGGGTCAGCTCCTCCACCCCGAACCTGGACCACAGAGCCTTTGGAACACGCTCGCGCTTCCGGTCTTCCAGATGGTGAAGGACGGCCCGCTGGCCGTTCTTATCCACGCCCAGGTCTGTGTAGAGGAGGGCCACCAGCATCTGGTAGGTCTTGGACTGCCCGTTCCAGTCCGGATGGCCCCTGAAGATGAACATCTCCCGGAGGTCCATGAGCTTGTGGGACAAAGCCCGCTTTGCCTCGGTGGCCTGACCCTCCGCCGCGATCCATGCTTGGGCAAGCTCCTTGCTCTCCTGGAACGCCTTGGCGACGTCTTCCCGCTTGAGGGCGCGTTCCGCCTCCGGGTCCAGCTCTTGGGTGATCACCCGGACGCCTGGGATGGAAGGAACTCCCCGGACAGCCACCTCTTCGGCCTCGGCTTCCCTCTCCTCCGTCCGGGCCTGAATCCGGGCCACCAGTTCCGCCGCCGACCCCATCTCGACGGTGGCCGCTGGGACGGTCGCGGTATCCCCGTCCCACCGGACCATGCCCTCGCCGGCCAGGACTCCGAGCGCTTTCCCCAGGGTGGCCTTGGTGGTGCCGTACTTCTCCTTCAGCGCCACCAGGTCGAACGCGGCCCCCGCCGCGCGCTTGCCCGTCTGGATTTCCTGGCGGATGTCTTCCGCGATCTGCTGGTACTTCGCTGGCTCAGCCACCGTCGCCTCTCCCCTGGTCCCTCCGATGGTGGACCACAACGCTATCGCCCACGGCCTGACGGGGGCCTACTTCTCCGTGAACTCCTTGCCGCACACACCGCACATGATCGGGCCCACCGCCGCGACCCGTCGGCCGATCTGGAAGGTACGCGCGGGGACGCACCCGCACTGAAGGGTGAGGCGGGATCCCGACCCAGCCTTGGGCGGAGCCTGGAGAGCGTTCAGGTCGACTCCCTTAAGGGTCTTGTCCAGGGCCTCCATCAGCGGCGCGTACTTCTCCACGGCCTCTGGAGTGATCGGCACGGGAGAGAAGCCCCGGCTCGTGTGCGGGGGCTCGCCCTCGGGCCAGGCCATGCCCAGCTCCTCCGCAACGTCCGCGAAACGTCGATTGTGGCGCCGGCCTCGGTTGGCGGTCTCGGAGATCCCACGGGCGTGGCACAGGGCATGGGTCGCCACGTGGAGGAGGCTTTCCAAGATCGCCCGGGAGCCTGCGGCCAGGGTGTCCTTGTGGATGGGAAGCTCGGGCTTCATGTCCGCTTCCAGGCCCACGGGGTAGGCCAGGTTGTGGCGGGCGCCTGCCACGTCCACGGTCACGTAGACGACCGGAAGCTCCGGGTGTTGTTCCCTCAGGACGTCCCAGGCCGTTTCGATCGCTGCGATGATTCGCGCACCCTGGGGCATCTCGTCCTCCGTATTGATCTTGACAGTGGACCGTAGCATGGATGAACCCGCGCGGGTTCTGAACTTCAGGTAAACACTATGAACACAAAAAGCAAATGGGCCCCGCTCCGCCGGAACATTCGTTCCGACGTGCGGGGCCCGTAGCTTTACCGGCCGGTACCGTTACCGACCGACTCCGGCGGGAGTTCCGCCGGGCTGTACTTCGCTCCTACCTTGCGGGACGCGCTCTCTCCGAGGAGGAGCACCAGGACCACGGTCGCAGTGTCCACGACGGTGTCATTCACCGCGAGGTCCGCCAGGCCCGGCACGTAGCGGCCCGCGAGGACCAGGAGCGCGCCGAGGGCCGCGCGGACGCGGACCGGGTTGTCCCGCACGAAGGTGCGGAGAAGATCAAACACTCAGCCTCCAAGCTGTCGATACAGGTCACGGACGGCCAGGGCGAGGTCCGCCAGGCCGCCGTCATTGCAGAGCGCGTAGTCCGGCTCCAGGCCGTCCAGCTCCACCTCCGAGGCGTGCCGTGCGGCGTCGCCGCTCAGGCCCGCACCCGGTCGTTCCACGCGGACGATCACGGCGCCTTCCGCCCGGAGCGCGTCTACCTCGGTGCGGTAGCGCACATCGGTGATCACGCACGGCATGTTCCATTGCGTCCCCTGGCGGACCTGGGCCTGGACGGGCCGGACCCAGAAGTCCGGGTCCAGGTCCCGCACGGACTGGCCGTACTCCTGGAGCACCCGCCGGACCTCCGGGAACTCGTCCTTGGCCGATCTCCAGCCCACGCGTCGGATGAGGTCCGACAGGCGGACGCTGACCCGGGCGTGGGCGAGGGGGATGTAGGGGTCCAGGCGGATGGCTGCCCGGCGGAGTTCGTCGGCGAACGCCAGGCGGGTGTATCCGCGATGGGTCAGCATGGCGCCCACGGTGTCCTTGCCTACTCCAGACTTGCCAGTGAGCGCGATGTGAGGAGCGGTGGCCATGAGCCCTCCTGATGGCGGAATCGTTCGTCCACGCCATCCACTGGGGGCCGTTACATGACCTTCACAACCGCCGTGATCAGGGTGCCGGCGGAGGTCACGGCCGCCACGGGAAGGGCGTACCGCCAGCGCTCCAGGCCCCGGATACGGTCCTCGTGATCGGCCAGGGTGGTGGCTACCCCTTCGTGAGTCTGCGAGAGGGAGCGCACGTCCTCGCGCATGGCCACCAGTTCGTCATAGATCTCCCGGGCGCCGACGGTGACGACGCCCAGGTGGTCACGCTCGCTCATGCGCTTACCCCTCCACGGTGAATCCGTGCTGCTCGCCCAGGAGCCGCAGCGAGGCGATGCCAGGGATGCCGTCGTACGGGCCGCCGACACCGCAACGGCGCTGCCAGTCCGCGTACGCGTCGACCGTGGTCGAGCCGAACGAACCGTCGGCGGCGTAGCGCGAGGACAGCAGGCCCTCCGCCTTCAGGGCCGCCTCCACCGGCTTCACGTCCGCCGGATAGGTGGTCCCGCCCTGGGCCAGGTCCGGGTCCGTGGTCGCGGCCTTGATCACGTGCGAGAGGCGGACCACCGGCTTGGCCGGGGCGGGCGTGCTGGTCTCCGGCACGGTGACGGTGTCACCGGGGTGGATGACGTCGGGGTCCGTGATCTGGGGGTTGGCGGCCAGGAGCGCTGCGAGGGAGACACCGGCAGTGGCCGCGATCTTGGCGAGGGTCTGGCCCGCCTTGACCACTACCGTCTTGCTCTTGCTTGGGCCCGCGTGGGAGCCACTGGAGGCGGGGCCGGACGCCGTCTCCTTGTACGTGAACCCGGTCTTCCCCTTCAGGGCAGGGTCCGCCGTGGTCACGCCCTCGCCGTACTGCGGGAGGCCGTAGCCGTGGACATAGGAGTCACGGCGCTGGTGGCGCCGCAGGTAGACCCCGTTGCCCTCGGGGCTCCCGTCGTCGTTGGTGTTGCCCTCCACACACGTGATCGTGTCGGTGTCGTACGCCACGACGATGCCCGTGTGGGTGCTGGCCGACTTCCCGAAGATCGCCTGTGCGCCGATCGCCGGGTACGCGGAGTACCGGCCCCGGGTGTCGAACCAGTTCATGGCCTGCCACACAGACGCCGTGCGGGGGAAGAGGTCCGCCACGCCGGCCTGGAGAGCGACCCAGGAGCAGAAGACCGCGCACCACGGTTCGCCGTCGTCGCTCACCCAGCCGAGGCCGGGCACCGCGTGGGCGTACTTCTCCTGGTTGTTCCAGTGGCCTCCGCTGCATCCCTCGCGGTAGCCGATCTCTGCTCGGGCTATGCGGATGACGTCGGCTGCGCTGCCGCTCATGTGCTTCTCCTGGGTGTCGAAAGGCCCCGCCGAATACGCCCGGCGGGGCCGTGGTTCATGGGGTTCTGCGGGCGCCCTGCAGGCGCCAAGTCACTGCGAGAACAAGAGAGTTCCCGACGCGTCCCATACCTGGACGGTCTTGGCTCCCTGGACACCGATGCGTGCCCGTAGGCGGCCGGTGTCGTCTACGACGTCCAGGGAGCCGGGGCCGCTCACGACCACGGGCCCGGACTTGATCGTGGTCTGAGCGGGTGCGCGGTTGGCAGCGCTGGTCAGCTCCCGGACCTGGCGCTCCAGGTCTCGGATGCGGTCCGTGATGTCTCGGGGGATGGTCGCCACTAGGCCGCTGCCTCCAGGTACAGTTCGGCGCTCTCTTCCCGGCCCCGTTCCGCCGGGTCGACTCGCATGCCCACCACGCGGTACGCGGCGTCCATGCCTTCCGGGTGCCACACGTCGACCACGCGGAGGCGGACGCTCGCGCCGAGGAGGGCCGGGGTGATCTCGCCGTCCAGGCGCACGCGGATGGACGGGATGGTGACCACGTCACGGGCGCGGGCCAGGTCGGCCTTGGCGTGGGTGTCCAGGGTGGCCTTGTCTGTCACGGTGTTGTAGTCGCTGGTCCCGTCCAGGCGGGGCCAGCCGGCGGCCAGCTTGTCCGGGTAGACCCATGCGGTGGACAGAAGCGGTCGGGCCTCTGCCGAGACGTCCGTGTTGACGGTGGCGCCCCTGGACTGCCAGGTGTTTGCCAGGCCCGTGCCGTCCGTCGGTATGGAGTACGTGAGCACGTTCCCCGGGTAGGTGAGCATGACCGGAGTGGCACCGGCCGTGATCGTGGGCGAGCCGAATTCGAGCCGCTTGCTTCGCGCTCCCGTGATCGGGTCGCGGTAGACGCGGGTGTGCCACTCGAACCCGCCCTCCACACTGGCCAGGGCGTCCAGGGCCTCCCGCACGCGGGTGACGTCCGCCGCCACGTACGTACGGTCCCGCAGCACTCCGGATGTCCGGGTGTCCAGGCGGAGGCCGATGTCCCCGCCGTCCAGGGACGCCACGTACCCGGCGAGGCCGCGAGCAATGGCCAGTTGATCCGCCTGGGTGTACGTCTGCGTCTTGTCGATGACCCGGCGGTCCAGGTAGCTGTCAAAGGTGGCCGCCTGGACGTCGACACTCGCCGCGCCTCGGTCGTCCACGGCCTGGGTCATCGTCCAGACGATGCCGCCCCACCACAGGGAATCGCCGCGCTCCACCCACAGAGCCGTCCGGCCCGGGACCACGGCGGCCTTGATGCGCGCCGCCATGGCTTCGTCCGGTACGGCGATCGTTCCTCGGAGGCTGCCCACCTTGCCTATGTAGTCGTCGAAGGTGACCCGCTGGACGGGGAGCGCGTCCAGGAGCTGGTCCGTGCGCAGGTCCGTGAACAGAAACCGGTACGCCGTCAGCGGGAGGTCCGGTTCCTCCAGGCCCCAGTCCAGACCCGAGTCCGGGACGACTCCCGCGTCCAGCGGGGCCACAACGGACCGGACGGCCTCCACGTACCGGTAGAACTCGGGGGTTCTCTGGCCGGACTCCCGCGTGGCGCGCGACAGATCCCCATCGGGGAAGAAGGCCGCCCGCTGGGCGCGGGTGATCTCCAGCTGGACGCCGGCGCCCCGCACATTGCGGTTGGCGACGTTCTCCGGGTCGTCGCCGTCGACCTCCTCCGCCGTGCCATACTCCACGGCGAAACCCGCGCCCTCCAGGGCACGGCCGATACGGGCGGCGTACTCGGTGTCCGCGCCACCCATGTGCGTGACCGGGGTCGTGCCGGACAGGCCGTGATAGCTCACGGTGTAGGCCACCCGGGCCTGGAGGGCCAGGGCCTGGGGCTCGTCGTAGTTGGTCGACGTGATGTGCAGCGACCCGTTGTCGGAGGGCTTCAGGCCCACCATGGAGTAGAACTGTCCGCCGGCCGCACTGGCCACGGCGGAGGCCAGTTCGGTGGTTCCGGCCTCGATGCCTCCGCCGTGGATGGCGAGGTGGGAGACGCGGGACGGGGTGGGGCGGACCTCCAGGCGGTAGTCCGTGCCGTAAGTCTCCGCGGCTTCCAGGGCCGCCCAGTTCGGGTACAGGTCAGGCACGCTCGTACGCTCCCCAGAAGCGATACCAAGACCCGGCAACCGGGGGTTCCGGGTCATCGGCGTCTGCCCATGCGCCGGTCGGGTCTCCCGACTTCATCGGAAAGTTCCAGCGGCCGACGACGCCGCCGGGCGGTCCGGCGTACGTGGTGATGTCCGCTGTCCCCGTGTAGTACCCGGCGTTCAGTCGCGCGCGGGACGCCGCGTTCCCGGCCCACCCGGAGGCGCACGGGACAGGAAGGGTCACGAACCACTGGCCGTTCTGCCCTGTCCCGCCCCAGGAGGTGGTAGAGCCGATCACCAGCTCCGTGCGGAAGTGGACCACGCTGCCCAGGTCGAGGTAGCGGCAGGTCAGGGTACCGTTGCCGAGGGTGGGCTGGGCCCCGTTCTCCGCGCCCCACACCGGGGTAAAGCTCTTCCACTGGGGCACGGCCGGGTAGGCAGACCAGGCGGTGCCGTTCCAGCGCTCCAGGCCGCTGCCGTTGTCGCGGTACTGGCCCGTGTAGGAGCCGGTGTATCCGAGGCTCCACCCGCCGGCCTGAATGCCGCCCATGGACACGGTGGTCCGTCGCCGGTCACTCACGCCTGTTGCCCAGTTGATGCCGCCCGTACCGGCGGACGTCCCGGCCGGGACCAAGATCTCGTACAGCTTCTCCGCCGTGCCGGAGGCCACCGGGGCCGTGGGATTGGCCGCTGGGGTGCCCTGCACGACCATGAGCGCTGCCGTGGTCTGGCCGGAGCCGTCATACGCCGTGTCGTAGACGCGCAGGATGATGGAGTCCTTACGCGGGTACTGCGCGTCGCCGTCCGCGATGGTCAGGGTCTCCGGCTCCGTGACGGCGACGGGGTACGAGCCCTGCACCGTGCTGCCGGTGATCAGGGCCCGCCCGGTGCCGATGGTGCACTGCATCGCGCCGGCCGACGTCAGCGCGAACGGCGTGCCGCCGGGGACGATGCCGCCCCGTGAGGTCAGTTCCGTCTGTGGGGTCCACGTGCCGACGGGCACCAGGCGGGTGTCCGCCCGGGTCTGCCCGCCGCCCTGGGCGTCCCTGTTGACCAGCCATCCACTACGAACAGTCAATGTTGCCTCTCACCAGAATGCCGAGCGCCACCGCACGGTGACGGAGGCAAGGGGGTCGTAGAAACCGGGCGCAGCCCGGAACGCCAAGGCGGTCACGCTGGGTTCGAGCGTGAACGTCTGCTCCGGCGCACTGCGGGAAGTCACGGTGTAGAGCCGTGACGCGGTGTCGTTGAGGACGGCCGTCCCCTCTGCACAGTCGATGCGCAGGACATCCGACTCCGACAGCGTGATGTCGTATTCGAGCCGTCGGCCGCTTGTGATCTGGAGGAGCGTCGGGCGGACCACGGGGCCCCGGATCTCCACGATGGGGTGGGTCGGGGCCTCCCCGGCGTTGTTGGCCACGAGGTTGCCCGTGCTGCCGTCCACTCCCCACTCCAGGGGGTAGTCCAGGCCGCCGGTCCAGTTCAGGCCGGGTTCCGGGGCCGGTAGCCCGGAGGTCATCCGGGTCTCCTGGACCTCGTACCGGCGGGGGTCGGAGCACTCCCACACCACGGAGCCGTACGGCTCACCACGGGTGTACCGGCGGTCTGCGGGGAGGGCCCTCTTCACGACCCTCCCGCGCATGGCCCGCTTGGTGCCGGCCAGCTGGACCACCAGGTCCTTCTCCCGCTGGGTGGGGGCCGTCGCCCGGCGGAGGTCCGCCAGGAGCGACGGGAACCGCGCCACCGTGTCCGGCAGGATCATGAAGTCGAACTGAAGGACTCGCTTCCCGGCCAGGAGTTGGCCAGGCCACCCGCCGTGCTGAGTGGGCCGGAGGACCATCGCGGAGTCCAGGTCCGGGAGGTCATCCCAGCCGGTGAGCTGTTCGCCCACGTACTCCGTGGCCTCGCCCAGGAGGAGACCCCCGTATTGGATCTGCCCGTCCTGGGTGACCAGTTCCCCGGCCCTGCTGCTTATCTCTGGCACTTCACCCCCGGGCCTTCATGAGCCAGTCGAGTTCACGCGCCACCTGGGCAGGCTCCATATCGCCAGCGTGAAAGTGATCAATGTTGATAGACGCCCCGCCACCCCACGAAGGACCGGGCCTACTTGGTGCCGTCTGAGCCACAACAGCGCGACTCCCGACCATGACCGGAAGCTCCCCGGTGATTCCACCGAGTTGCCTCTTCAGGGTCGGCACCCGGTCCTGGATTCCGTCCATGAATCCCTCCATGAGGAGGCGACCATTCGGGGTCAGGATTCGGGCGTCCAGCTTCGCCGGACCCTTCCAATCAGGGAGCATGCTCGTGATTTCGCCGAGCTTGCTTCGAAGGGACCCCACCATGCCCTGGATTCCATTGATAAATCCCTGAATCAGGCTCCGCCCTGCACCCACGAGGACGGAACCGAGGTTTCCGACCGCCGATCGCGCCTGCCCTGGAAGGCCGCGCAGGAATCCAACAGCGGAACTCACTCCGCTGGAAATGCTGGATCCCATGGAAGACATAGCCGACCGGGCCGCCGACGCCACGTTGGAGCCCATGGAGACCACATATGACCAGGCACGAGACGCCATGTTCCCGAAGTAGCCGATCACTGCCGAGACGCCAGAACTCACGACGGAGCGGATTTTAGAGAAAACCGATCCGATAAGGGAGCCGAAATTTGATACCACGGCCTTGGCAGCGTTCAGCGCTCCGGAGAAGTCGCCACGGAAAAGCCGCGCGATCATCTGGATTGCCGGAATCACGATGCCCGTGATGTAGCGGGCCGCGAAATCGGCGAATGCGGACGCAACCCTGGCAACGATCCCGATTACTACCGTAATCACCGGCATGAGAATTCGAAAGGCACCAGCCAACAGCTGGCCTATCGCAGTGATCAACGGGCCGACGGCAACCAGGAGTTGCCCGAAGGCGACCCCGATTTTGATCAGAGCAGGGGCCAGCGCAGAAATAAGCTGGCTCGCGATCTGAACGAAAATCGGAAGCAGGGCGGAGACGACCGCCAGAATTGGCCCGAGAATCGCCGGAAGTTGCGCAAGAATTGGCTGGAGCGCAGCCAGCAAAACGGACGCGATTTGGGCCAGCAGACCGCCGACGAGAACGAGAACTGGGCCTAGCCCACTGGCGAGTTGGGCAATCAGCTGGGCCGCGATCGGCAGGATGGCGGCAAGCGCCTGGCTGACGATCTTGACGACGGGGGCAAGGGCAGTGCCCAAGCTGGCCGCGAGCTGGGCGAAGGCAGGGGCGATCGTCTGGACGGCGCCCTGGAGGGGTCCGGCCAGGGTCGTGACGAGGGTCTGGACCAGCGGAAGCGCGGCCTGGAGCGCGGCACCGAGGACAGTCGAGACGGCGCGGCCGACGGCCGACACGGTCTCGAACAGAGCCTGGAAGGTGGCTTGGGCCTCCGGCGTCGCGGTGACCTTGGCCGCCATGGCCGCCAGATCCGACAGGACCTGAAGGGCTCCCCCGCCGGCCGCGACAGCTGGATGGAAGACGTTGCCCAGTGTCGCGGCAACGTTGCTGATGACGCCGCCGAAGGTCTTGGCGACTTGGACGGCGGACTCGATGGAGGCCCGCATCTGGCCCGAGTTGAACGCTCGCGCCATCCGCTCGGACAGGCCCTCCAGGCCCTGGCCCATGCGGGCCGTCATCCGGTCGAAGATCGGGGCGGAGGCGGCCCCGAGCTGGACCAGGCCCTGGAGCATGACCGCTGGGAGGGCGCTCATGTTCTTCAGGCCCGTGGTCGCGCTGCCCAGGGCCTCGCCCAGGGCTCCGGACGACGAGAGGCCCGCCGCCGTGAGGAGCACGTCCCGGCCCATGAGGTTCAGGGCCGAGGCCGCCCCGGTGAGCCCGGTCTTCAAGACCGGCAGCACGGACGTGGCCGTCTTGGTGAGCGTGTCGCCCAAGTCCTCGAAGAGGGCGCCCTGGACGGACTTCTTGACCTTGTCCCAAGCAGGAGCAAGCTCCTTGGCCTGGGTGACGAAGTCGCGGGCGGCCGGGGCCAGTTTGGCCATGGCCTCCGCGTCGCCTTTCAGAGCGTCGCCGACCCCGGAAAGCCCGATCTTCAGGGCTGCGCCGGCAGAGGCAAGCGTCAGGATGGCGGGCGCGGCGAGGGCTGCCGCCGGGGCCATCGCGGCGATGGACGACCCGATGCCGGCCACGGCCGGAACGGCGGAGGCCATCGTGGCCAGTCGGCCCAGGGAGCCGACTAGGGCCAGGACTCCGCGAGCGGCCCCGCCGGAGCCGTCGCCCATGTTCGACATCCGCTGAGACAGCCGCGCAAGGCTGTCCCGGTCGGCGTCGATCTGGGCCCGGATGGTGACGGGCGGTTCGATGCTGGCCAGCTCCCGACGGAGCCGGGCAATCTCGCGCTCGTTGACCTCCAGACGAATGGCCAGGGCGGCATTCGCGCCCTGGAGCCGTTCACGGAGGGTGCCCCGGAAGGAACTCAGGTCCGGGTCCACGTAGACCTTGACCCGGGCGCGGACGCGGGCCAGCTGCGCGGCCAGGCGTTCACGGAAGCCGCTGAGGTCCGGTACCGCCTGGACCTGGACGCGGGCGCGCTTTTCGATGCGGTCTAGGTACCGCTGGAGGGAAACGCCGAAGTTCGACGTGTCGGGAAGGACGCGGATCGAGATACGTCCGCGTTCCTGGCCGCCGGGACCGGCCACGGATCACCCCCTGGAGTTGGTCGGAAGGTCGAATGCAAGGGGGTGGTTCGAGAGGTCAAGGCGGCGCCGCTTGGGCTTGTCCGCCTGGACGGCCGGGGGCTCCACGGGAGTCGGATCCCGTTTCAGTCGCCCGCCGCTCACCCGTACGTTGTTGGCGTCCGCGAACCGGACGGCGTTGAGGAGATGGGCCAGGAGGTGGGTCTGGAGAGTCCAGCCCCGGTGTTCTGGTCCTCCGGCGAGGGACGCCGTCAGTGCGGCATCCTCCGGCAGGTGCTCAGACAGGTGCCAGACACGGCGAGGGGCGAGCGTTCCGCGCCACACGTCGGCGAGGTCCAGGCCGTAGATGCGCTGGAGGTCTGCACGCAGGGCGGTGCCGTGTCCGTCGGCGATTAGCTGTCCGAGCCCGGCGCTTCCCCCGCCTGGGTCTCCTCCTGCCAGGCGTCCACGACGCGCAGCGTCATGCCCAGCGGCCAG
Organism: Streptomyces sp. URMC 124; assembly: GCF_051386455.1. Taxonomy (NCBI): domain Bacteria; kingdom Bacillati; phylum Actinomycetota; class Actinomycetes; order Kitasatosporales; family Streptomycetaceae; genus Streptomyces; species Streptomyces sp. URMC 124. The sequence continues at coordinate 73,268 of NZ_JBPQTS010000003.1, read as the reverse complement.
TCCTCCATCTCCGTGGCCAGGGCCTGGGAGTCGTCGGCCACCAGGAGAAGAAGGTCCCGGATCTGCGGGACCAGGGTCTCCAGGTCCTCCAGGTCCTCGGTCTTGGAGTCGCCGAGGCGGCCCAGGATGACCCGGGCGGAGGCCAGGCCCTTGTCCGACAGCATCAGGATGTTGCGGAGATGGACGGTCTTGCCGGACCGGGTCTCCAGGTCAAGACCGGTGTACTCGGAGGTGGCCTCGGCCATGAGGGCAGCGCAGGAAAGTGCCATGTGGTGTGGTCCCCAAAGTCGTTAACGGTCCCGGGGCAAGAAAGGACCTCCCGCCCGGGGGACCGTCCGGGCGGGAGGGGAAGAGGCGGAGCGCGAGGGCGCTCAACGCGGGGTTACGGCGCGGCCGGCGCCTCGATCTGGGCCCACTCGCCGATCGCGTTACCGATGGCGGAGGAGCCGAGGAAGGTGCCCGTGATGGGGTAGGTGACGAAGCCGTCCGACTCCATGGAGATGGCGTCCGAGCCGAGGAGGGACACGCGGGGGTGCCACAGGGGCAGGTAGCGCGTGCCGTCCACGAGGATCACCAGGAGGGCCTTCACCTGGGGCGTGGGCACGGCCGGGATACGGAAGCTCTTGTCCGCCTGGACCGCGCCAGGGCCCGCACCAAAGTAGAGCTGGTAGGTCAGCGCCGTGGACTGGATGGACTGGAAGGTGACGGAGTACGTCACGTCCGGCGTGGTCGCGCGGAGCTTCTGGTTCTGCCAGCTCCCCTTGATCTCCGGGTCATCGCCGTCACGCCCGAACTCCGGGAGCTCGTCCAGCGACGTGTGGCCGATGGATTCCCAGCCGGCGCCGGGGTTGAGTGGGTCGGTGATGGACGCGGGCTTGGCCTTGTCCGGGTCCGCTATGTAGATGTAGCCGCCTGCCGCGACGATCGCGGCGCTGTCGATAAGGGCCAAAGGGGCCGCCCTCCAGAGGAAGTCAGATGGGCCGCGCGGTCACGCGGTAGGTGGCCTGGAACCGGAAGAGATCCGGTCCGGCCTCGGGTTCACCGGTCCGGATCTCGGCCGGGCCGGTCACGTCTTCGAAGCGGGCCAGGTAGCCGTCCGGGCCCCGGTGCTGGGACCGGCAGGCGTCGGCAAGGACGACCCGGGCGACGCGGGCCAGACGGGAGGCTTCCCGCCGGTCGCGGGCCACGGCCTGGACGTCGATGAGGGCCACGTCGATGCCCCGAGCGTCGGAGCGGCCACCGGGCACCCGGCGGGCCACCACCATGGGGAGTTGGTCCGCCCAGTCCGCCGGCCACAGGACGCGCACCTGGGCGCCGCCCAGGCCCTCGCGGAGGGCGTCGACCACCAGGGCATCCACGTCGGGGAGAACGGGTCTCATAGGCCCGCCTCCAGGGCGTGGATGCCCTCCACCCAGGACCCGTCACTCGCCACGTGGCCGTAGTTGATGGCCACAACGGCCGGGTCCTCCAGGGCCACCGTGCTGTCCACCCTGTTGGTTCGGACCGACAGGCCGGAAGCCAGGGCACCGGTCTGCCGGTGAGCCTCCACGACGGCCCGGATACGGTCCGCGCGAGCCTCCAGGTCCTCGCGGACGGCCGCCTTGACACCGGGCATGTGCGCCACGCTGGAGTCCAGGCGGGGGTCAACACTCGCCACGTCAGCCCTCCTTTCGGATCGTCGCTACGTCATGGGACAGACGGCGGGAGCCGCCGAAGCGCTGGGGTTCGCCGACCACGGCCCAGACGTCCCCGGCCCACTCGACGCGGGACCAGGGACCGGCCGGCAGGGAACGGGCGTACACCCGGTACTCCGCTCCGGCGACGTACCCGGGCACCGCGGATTCCTCCGTGGTCGCCGGAAGGACGCGGGCCCGGACCGTCACGGGCTGGCCGGGGCCGGGCTTGGTGCCGCCGTAGCCGTCATCAACAGCCGCGAGCGGGTAGACGGTGACCAGCTCCGGGCCGGAGTCCAGGAGGCTCACAGAGAGCCGCCCAGGGACTCCATCGGCACGGAGAAGATCCCGGCCAGTCCGGCCGCCGAGCGGACGAGACGGATTTCCGCCTCGCTCAGGGCCGCACCCACAGGAAGGGATGCGGGGAGCTGGTACTGATAGGCGCCCTGCATCTCCATCCGGTAGCCCTCGGGGTTCCTCACCCGCCGCTCCGCAGCCGCGAGGACGACGGAGACGACGATGGGCGGGGCCGTGGCCGGGTCGGGCCAGGGGAGGCCATGGGCCCGGACCTGGGCGGAAGCGTCCGCTAGGGCCGCCTCCGCCTGGGTCCGCTCCTCCCCGGCAAGCGCCCGTCCCAGGCGTGCCTCAAGAGCCGCCAGGTCAGCCAGGGGAGTCATTCAGGCCCCCGCTTAGACCGGGTCGGTGAAGTTGAGCTTCACCGCGCGCACCAGCTTCTTGGCACCGCCGGCCTGCGGGGTGTCCGTCATCGTGTTGAAGCCCGCGTAGATGTTGACCACGGACCGGTCACGGAGCTTGGCCGCGTCGTAGTCCTTGATCCACCGCATCGCCAGGCCGTTGTAGGACTGGGAGGCACCGAAGGCGACACCGCCGGGGATGGCCGGGGCCCGGGTGGCCAGGACGAAGGCGCTGGGGACGAAGGCGTACGCCTCCTTGGCGCCGATGGCGTTGGAGGTGACGAGGTTGAAGCCCGCGAGGCGCCCGATTGTCGCGTCACGGAGCGCGGAGTCCGAACCGGACTGGGAGACGTCCGTGAGGCGGCCGGACTTCAGAAGGGCGGTCTCCACGTCGGAGCCAATCAGGAGAGTCCGCGACTCGTTCGGGACCTCCTCCTTGTTGAGGGCCGCGCGAGCGTCCACGAACGCCTCAAAGACCTTGTCGGTCTTGCCCGCAATGGTGGTGGCGTAGGTGGCACCCGTGATCATGGAGGCCACGCCGGAGTCAATGGCCTTGGCAACGGCCTTCACCTGGGGCTCCAGGATCTGGGTTCCGAAGTCGCGGATGTCCAGGGACAGCTCTTCATCGGTCACGCCGACCGCCGAGTAAATGTCTCGGTTGAGCTGGACCGTAAGGGAGTCCTCGGCGACGTCGTCCAGGACGATGTCCGTCGACCTGTTGTTACGCCAGGCGTACTCACGAGCCGTGAGACGCGCCGGGATCCGAATGGTGACCGTGTCGTTCTTGGCGCCCCCGAAGTCGTACCCGGCGTTCGTCGTCACCAGGTTGGACAGGATCAGCTCCCTGTCCAGGAGGCCAAGAGCCGTGGCCGCGATCGTCTCGGCCTTGAGGAATGCGTTTGCCAACGTGCGTCCGTTCAGGGCACAGGGCCCGGGAACTGGCACGACGGCCGCTCAACCAAGGGCCCTTAGATGGGTAAAAGCCCTTGGTTTTGGTGCTGCTGAGTGGTGCTACCGGCGTCCGCGCGGGATGCTGGCCGCAAGCTCCGCCGGGTCCGTGGACATCGGCTTGGCCGACGGGTCCAGACCGCCACGGCCCACGCCGCCGGCCTTGCCGTGGAACATTTCGGCCAGTGCCTTGGCGTCCGCGTCTCGGGCGTCCTCGTCGGTCCCGCTGATACGGGCCGCCAGGCCGTCCGGAAGGTTGTACTTACGGGCCAGGCGCTCGCGGTGAAGGTGGGTCTCCAGCTCCGTCACCTTGTCGGCCACGGCCTGGAACTCCTCCGGCGTCTTGGCCGTCTTCAGGGCCTCCGCCGTCTCCCGGGCCTTCACCCGGTACCGGGCCGCCTCCGCGCGAGCCGCCTTCAGCTCGTCCCGGAGGGCGTCCGCGTCGAGCTCCTGGCCGTGGTCGTCGCCCTGGCCCTCCACGCCCTCCTGGCCGTCGCCAGGGCCGCCCGTGCCCGCCGGATCGTCAGTCAGAACATGTTCTGACCCCACGGGGGTCTCTGCCATGCGGTACGCCTCCAGGGCATGCCAAGGACCAGCCGCCGGGGCCGGTCAAGAACGGTTGGATTCAATGTGTCGGCGCCAGGCCGCACGAGCCTCGGCGCCGGAAAGACCGTTGTTGGTGATCACGCGCTCCCACTGGTCCGCGTAACCGTGCGCGTCCGGCGTCCAAAAGTCGGTGCGGGAGTAGATGGGCACGGTCTGGCAGTGGCAGCCGTAGTGGTAGCGGGTCAGGTCTTGCAGAGTGACCGGAGGGCGTCGGCTATCGCGGTTTCGCCCGTCGGCCGACCCTTTGGGCTTCCTTCGCCCGCCACCGGCCGCTGTTGCCCGGCTCTTGTAGATCGCTCCTCGGGACACCAGCATCGCGCAGAAGGCACAGGGGTTGCCGTCCGTCACCCGGGCCCAGCCGACCGCCCGCCGGTCCTCCTGGGACGCGCGGTTGATCAGGTCACGGCCCGCGCGGATGGCTTCCCGGTCGGCTGCATTGGCCGCCGTCGTGCCCGTGCTCGTGTGTAGGTCTTCGAGCTCCTGGAGGAACCCGGCGTCATCCAGCCGGCCGCGCGTTTGCTCCTCGGCCGCCTGGGCCACGCGCTCACGCACCTTGGCCGGGCCCTGGGACACCAGGGACGCCACGGCCGCCCGGTCGAACGCTTCCACGGGCTCCTCCAGCCAGTCGAAGTCACCATCGATCCGGACAGGGTCCGCGTCGTCCGGCTCCGGCGTGCGGATCGTCTCCGTCACCCGGGCCCAGTCCTCGCGCAGAGCCCCCAGCGTCGTGGCCTCGGCCACGGGGCCATCCTGAAGGGGCGGGAGGGTGTAGCCGGTTTCCATCGCCCGGTACAGGCGCAGGAAGGCCGCTGCCTGGTCGCGGGAGCGGCGCCGCTCGCCCCGGATGAGGGCGAGCATGTAGGCCAGCCACGCGGACCCGCTCTCCGCCAGGGAGAGAGGGTTCACGCGCGACCACTGGACCAGGGACTGGGCGGAGACGCCTACACCAATGCGGGCCTGGGCCCTCCAGTGCTCATCCAGCAGGGCCGCCGTGCTTCTATGCGGCATCGGCCACCACCGGGGCCGGCGGAGCCACCACGGCCGCCATGGCGTCCGCCATGCGTAGGCCGGGGTCGTCCGCCTCCTGCATCTGCGTCCACTCCTCGACGTCCCGGGCGGTGACGCCGGGGATGCGCGGCCACATGGCCCGCGCAGGCACCTGAAGCATCTGGACCGCCTTGCCCAGGGCATCAACGGTCTGAGACAGGGACCTGGACTCCGCGTCCTTCCAGAGCACTTCGGCCCGGGGGTCCGGCTCCACGCCCATGATCTGGGCGCACAGCGACAGGACCAGCTCCCAGGACTCCCCCATGGAGTGCTTGTACTCGTCCACCGCGCGAGACAGGGCGGACTCAGCAGCCGCCAGAGCCTCCGCGCTCAGGTTGATCATTGACCCCAGGAGGTAGTGGGGCGGGGTCTGCGAGAGGGCTGCCAGGTGCTTGGTCGCCAGCTCAATAGCTTCCAGGAAGCCCCCGAGCGGGGTTTCGTCCAGCTGATTGAACTTGGTGTCCGGGTCGGGCGCGACCAAAAACCTGGACGCGTCCGCCTGGATGGGAATGGGCACGGGCCGACCGTTGGAATCCAGGAGGATTTCCCCGGTCTCCGGATCGCGTCGGAACTCCGGCGCCAGGCCGCTGATCGTGCGGACCTTGAACGACCCGAATGTCTGGCTGATCAGCAGGTCAAACACGGTCTGGTTGACCCTGTCCTGGATGGGAAGCATCGGCTCCACCACGCCAGTAACCCGGCCCTCCAGGTCGATGTCCGGCGCGAACCGGACCACGGGACAGACACCCTGGCCATGGGGCGTGGTGCCTATCAGGCGGGGGCCGTCCTTCCCGCCCACCAGGAGTTCGTGGACGTTCGTGGCGTCGTACAGCCACGCGCGGACCTCCGCTCCCTCCTTCTCCGGGAGCCCCTCCACCTGGAGGGCCCACAGCGGGAGGGCATCGGCCGCCGGGTCGTCGTAGGACGCGTGGATGAGCCGGGGAGACACTCCGCGGATTACCGGCCGGGACGGGTCCGCAGGGTCCTTCAGGACCGTTGCGAAACTCTGCCCGTAGGTCAGTGCGGCCCGGTGGATCGGGGTCTGGCGGGAGTCCATGCGCTGGTCCTGCCAGGCCCTCCACTCGGCCGGCACGTCGTCCGTACCCTCGCCCGCCGGGTCGGTGCTCCGGCGGAAGCCGTCCACCGCCATGGCCTGGCTCGGCGCCTTGACCAGCAAGGGGAGCCAATTGGTGATGGCCCGCTTCGCCAGGAGCTTGTATTCATCCGTGGCACTCTTGGGCACGTACGGCCCGTCATGGTCGCCACGAAAGTACCGGTCGATGCGGTCCAGCCGTTCCCGATCACCCCGCAGCCGGTCAAAGCCGATGGCCGCCAGGTCGACAGGGGAGACGGATGTCTCTGCCACTCGCTCCCCTCCAGGGATCAGAAGAAGTACACGGCGCCGGACCGCTCCGGAGCGCGGGATTTCCCGGACTCAATGAGTCGATGCCGCGCGAGGTCGGCCAGCAGCGTGGCCGCGTACGCGTCAATCTTGTGGGCGGACTCTCGGTTCGCCTTGCCGAAGCTGAGACCGAACCGGTTTGGACGCCGACGGCAGTTGAGGACGTGCCGGCGGAGTGTGCGACCAAGGGGAAACGTGTCTCCAAGATGGCGAACCCGGCCGTTCTCCACGGCCGACATCAGCCGCTCATTCGCCAGGGTCAGCTCCTGGAGGCCGCCGCGCATGTCCCGACCGACGGCGGACTGTGCGCTGGCCTTGACCACCAGGCGGTCCCGGTAATCCTCGGACCACGCGTCCACGTAGGACTCCCACAGGGCGACGTCCGCGAAGAACGCCGCGACGTCGTAGCGCTCCATCGCGTTGCGGACCGCGCCGTCCACGGCCTGGCGGTCGACCTCCCAGCCGGCGCCGGCCGGACCGTCGGGCTTCTCCCAGACCCCCAGAGGGACTATCAGGCGGTCCCGCACGCGAACGGCCACCAAACACGTGGCGTCGTCGGTCCGGCCACCATCGAACCCCAACGTCACGGCGTCGCCGTCCTCCAGGACGTCCTCCACCGCGCACGCGTCCCAGTCGTCCGGGGCAATCAGCTGGTCTTCAGCCGTGACCAGCTGGTTCAGGAACATGCGCTGGCTCCGCGAGCGCGGCATGTGGCCGGAGTAGATGGTGGACAGAATCCACTCCACATCCAGCCAGTCCGCGTCACCGCGCGCCGCGATGATCCCGGCCCGGAGCTGGTCCGGGTCGCCCATGTCGACGGGCGGGGACTCCACGGAGTCGTAGTACATGCCGGAGTCGCGGGACTTGCCCTCCGCGAACTTGCTCCAGGCGTGCCAAGTCTGCTCCGCCACGGAGTCCTCACCGGGCAACGGCGCGTTGGTGATCTCCATCGTCCTGGCGCCGCCGCCCCGGCTTTTGCCGACGTTGCCCGCGATGGTCATGGCCATCTCATGGCCGCCGTTGGCCGAAACCCAGTGATGGGTTTCGTTCATGATCACAAAGGTTGATCGCTAAGCGGCCGCCTTCCAGCGCGCGGGGCGAGCTGGTGACGGCCTCAATCACCCCGCCTCCGGCGGAGTAGATGATCTCTTTGCCCAGGTCGATGCCGTACTCGGCGATGCACTCCGGAGAGAACATGCCGGGGAAGAGACGCATGGTGTTGCGGGTCTGGTCCTTACTGACGGCGCAGACCTGGACCCACGGGGCCGGGTGCGGAATCGCCTTAGGCGTCCCGTCCTCCCGCCAGCCACCGAAGCGACACGGACCGACAAACTCTGTCGCGGCCAAAGCCGCCAGGAACGGGTCCTTCCCCCAGCCCTTCAACCTCCTGATGGTGCCCTGGCGCCGGACGAACTCTCCGGCGTCGTTGATCTCAAACCAGCGGAGGCAGATCCGAACCTGTTCGTCCGTGAACCGCCATGGGCTCCCCGCGTCCGGGCCGTCCGGCTGGCGGAGATAACGCGCGGTCCACAGGAGGACGTCCCAGCCCAGAGTCCGGGTCGGGTCCGGCACGGTGTCCGGCCACGTACGGACCGGTTGCATGTCAGCCAGCGCCGGCCGCCTTCCGGTACGACTCCATGAGAGTCACCCGGGCCGCTTCCGCCGGGTCCTCGATGTCCTCCAGGCGCTCCAGCTCCACCCGGGCCCGACGTCGAGCGCCCTCGGTGGTCAGAAGGTCCGTCATCGCGGACATGACCGACTGGAAGAGCTGGGCGGAGAACTTGGTGGACGCCAGGTTGCGGGACATGGCCTCCGCCACGTACACGGCCGTCAGCCAGTCGCTTTGTTCGTAGAACGCGGCCTGGCCGGAGTCCTTCAGGGACTGGAACCAGCGCTTGGCGATGGGGTGCCAGTCGCCGGACGCCCGGGGAATCGTCGGGGCCTTGCCCGCCTCGCCCTTCACCAGGGCCGGGCCATCGTCGGTGTTGCGCCTCCGGCGCTGGTCAGACCGCTTGGGAACGGGTCCAGGCATGGCAGGCACCCCCCGGGGCCATCGGGCCCCAACGGGGCGGTACAGGTCACTTGCGGTGGTCGCCCTCCGGGGGCGTTTCCCCAGGTCAGACAACTACGAGAGGTAGTCACGGGGAAGTCTCACGGACCTCAGAACCCGTACAGAAACAGAGCCGCTATGACGCTTCGGTCTTCCTGCCGACTCAAAGGGGGGTACACTCCACCCCTAAACGGACATCAAGGGCGCCGTGGGCTTCCACTCGAAAGTCACTGAACGTCACCACCGACGATCACCAAGCGTGAAGCTCAGGACAGGTCGCCCGGGTGCCGGTCCACCGGCCTCCGCCTAGGCACCCGTCGGCCCCTGGCCGCCGCACCCTCAGCCGCCGTCTTCCTGGCGTGGTGCCAGTTACACAGGGCCTGAAGGTTGCTCGTGTCGTGGTTGTCGCCAGGAACGATGTGGTCCACGTCCGTGGCCGGCGCCGTGCACCTGGCCCCTGTGTCCCGCAGCACGGCCACGCACTGGAAGCCGTCGCGCTTCAGCACCGACAGGCGCCGGACGGGCCAGTCTGCGGGCAGGCGGGAACGCCTGTTACTCGTTAGCCAGGGCACGCAAACTCTCCTCCCCCTGCCTTCCGGCCTCACGCTGGTGCCGCTCGCACAACCCGTCATCCCTGGCCAGCTCAGGGCGCCCGGGGACAGGGCAATAGGGCGGTCTTCGCGGCATGGGGTACCTCCGAACAAGGGGGCGGGGGATCGATACAGCAACACCCACACGGGCGGTACAGCGCATCAGGGTTGGCGGTTCGGGTATGTCGAGCGCACACAACTCAGACAGTCAGAAAGGCTGTTCATGCGCCGCATTGTCGCCGCCATCATCGGAGCCGTCATGCTCACGGGCCTCACGGCCACATCGGCCAGCGCTGTCACGGACCCGATGAAACTCATCAACTGCGCCGTTGAGTCCACCACAGCCGCCGACGTGAACGGCGCCCTCAGCTGCACGCTCGACTAGCTGTAGCGCGCCGCCACGAAAAGTGCGAGTTCACTAGGCCGCACCCAAACAGGAGCCGGTACAAAAGAACGGAGACTTAATGCCGAGCAGGACCGGGAAACGACTAGCCGGCGGTGTCGGATCGGCGCTCCTCATCACCGCGACCCTCCTCTCCATCAGCACGGTTCCCGCCGTTGCTGCGTCCGACGCGAAATGCCAAAGAGCCACGAGGACAGTGCTCGGAGGGCAGCCCGAAGGCGGCATGGTCGGGATGTCCTGCAGGATCCCGGTAAACAACGGGGGGCCGTACACAGTTCGCATTGATTCGCTCACGCTGCGACGCTTCAGCAAGGAAGGGTTCGTCTATCACGGGGACCAAGTCGTGACCAACAGGACAGTGGTCTGCCGCGACTACGAGTGGGAACGCAGCAGTGGAAACCTGGCGTTCTCAGGTTGTGGGAGAGCTACCTACACGCGATCCCGCTAATAAAGGGGCTCTCGGTACCAGCCACACCGAACACCCCTGCACCGCCACCAGAAAGCCCCGACCCGGTTCGAACGGGTCGGGGCTCACTGGGCTCAACGCCCCCGCTCAACCTCGGAGGAGAGAACGAGGGAGCGGGGGCGGAGCTGGGCCGACGCTCACACCTCCACGTCAAACGCTGGAGAGTGAAGCGGCGGGGCCCGCCTTCATTTACATAAACTGGGGACCGTGACACCGCCGTTGAGGGCCCGCCGCTCCGCCAGGCCCTGGCCCGCGCGCTGGGGGCAATAAAAGTGCCCTGGGGTCCTTCTTTCTTACGTACGTGTATGGAGAAGAACTAGCTGAGGGCACTTTTATTGCCCCCTGAACCCGGTTCAATCACGGACAGTCCGCTCAGCTTCCACGCAAGGTAAGAGAGGGCCTGCCCCTTCGCGGGCTAGCCCTCTCTGTCACGTGGCGCAGATCACTCTTCGTCTTCAGGGTCAGGCGTGGCCACTTTCCACTCAATCCGAATGCGGTCCCTCACCGGTGTCCGGTCACCTCGATGCTTAGCAGCCACGGCAACCAAATCCTTCACTGTCAGACGCAAGAGATCCCGGCGGGCGTGAAGGTCCGCCGCCTCCCACGACTCCGTCAGCTCCTCCGGGAGCAGCAGCGCCGTCATGTTCGTTTGGACCTGCAGCCCCTTCAGCTCCCCGAGGATGCCAAAGCGCTGGGAATCGATTCCCCTCAAAAGTCCTTCATACCGCCTCTCCCCCGCTTCCCCCTTGAACCGGCCCAGGATGTAGTACGCCTGCTCCAACTTCTCCAGGCGATCATCTAGGTCTGTCAGCGATGCCTTCAGCTCCTTCACCCGAAGGGCCGTGGTCGGGTCCCGGTGGCCGTACCACTCGCGCGCTATCTCGTGCAGCAGTCGAGCGTCCGCGTCGTCCATTGGGTCCAAGGCAGACACGAAGTCCACCCAGCGGCGGGAGACCTCCCAGTCCGCCTTCGCCGCGTCGATGTACAGGCCCTTACACGCCGCAGGGCCGCTTTCAGCCCGCACTGTGCACCGGTACTGCTTGCCTGCCTTGACCAACGTGTGGGGCCCCCATTCACACCCCATGATCCCCGTCAGGAGCGAGACAGCCTGTCGCAAACCCCGCCTGCTCCCCTTGCCGCCCTTGTTAGTGAACCCCAGGGGAGTCGTCTGGGTCCGCGCGTTGAGCTTGGCAATGATCGTCCAACGCTCCTCCGGCGACACCACACCCTTGCCGCAGCGAATGGGCTTGCCCTCCAAGTCCAAGAGGTAGTCCCCGGTCGTCCTCCAGAACTCCCGGCCGGTCTCCGGGTCCTCTGTCCGCTCCTTCTGGTGAATGAGGCCGGCCACGCCAGGGGTACGTATCCAGGACGCCACCGTCGACGCTCGCCAGAGCTTTCCTTGGCGTGTCTTGATGCCCTCGTTGCTCAGCCATGCAGCTACTTCAAAGGCCGTCTTGTTATCCAGGAGCATCTCCGCCATCTTGCGGGCCGTCGCATATTCCGCCTCGCGGTGGTCCAGGATCGCGGACCGTCTCCGGGGGTCGTCCGGGTATAGCCGCACCGACTTCAGGCCGTAGGGTGCCGGACCACCTGGCCAGTGCCCCAGCGGCTTGTGCGCGTCCTTGCCGATCTTGGTGCGTACGCCGATATTGATGGCCTCCGTGCGGGCCTGTTCTGCCGACACGGCAAAGATGATCCGGTGGTTCGGGTTGCGGGAGTCCAGCCCATCCATGTGGGCCTTCAAGAATCCGCCGATGCGCTCAAAGTCATCCAGGACGTTACCCACGTGCCCCATGCCCCGCCGGGACAGTCGGTCCAGCTTGAACACCCAGAGGGACCCCGTTGCCCGCGCCAGCACGTCCGCCACTGCCGAGTCAAACGCCTGCCGCTTCACGCCGCGCTTGGATGCGCTGACCTCTTCACGCCACACCTTCCGTACGGTCAGGCCCTCGCCCTCAATGGCCGCGCGCAAGACTCGCTCGTGTTCATCCAGTGTGGCCTTGTCCTCCAGCAGTGTGGATCGGCGGAGAAAGATGTCCGCCAGCCGGGAAACATCCAGGTCAGACACGTCAACCCTCATACTCGTGACCCTCTCACGTTGAAGCGCACTTGAAAAGGCTCTTGGACGCCAACCTGCGCCGGTTCAACGCCGAGGTGCCCACCGTCGTCCAGTGGGACGACCACGAGGTGCACAACAACTGGTACCCGGGGCAGATCATGGACGACGCGCGCTACACGGAGAAGAGCCTGGACATGCTGGCCGCCCGCTCGCGGCGGGCCTTCTCCGAGTACTTCCCGCTGTCCACCCGGCGTGAGGACGGCGACGGCCGCGTCCACCGCGTTCTGCGCCACGGCCCCTTGCTGGACGTCTTCGTCCTGGACATGCGCACCTACCGCAACGCCAACTCCCCCGGCCGCCGCCCCGACGACGACCAGGGCATCCTGGGCGCCCGCCAGCTGGAGTGGCTCAAGCGGGAGCTGTCGCGCTCGCGCGCGGTGTGGAAGGTGATCGCCTCCGACATGCCGCTGGGGCTCGTGGTCACCGACGGCCCGGCGGACTTCGAGGCGGTCGCGCAGGGGGATCCGGGCGCGCCCCTGGGCCGCGAGCTGCAGATCGCCGAGCTGCTGCGGCACGTCAAGCACCGGCGGATCACCGGCACGGTCTGGCTGACCGCCGACGTGCACTACACCTCGGCGCAGCACTACGACCCGGCGCGGGCGGCGTTCAAGGACTTCGCCCCGTTCTGGGAGTTCGTCTCGGGCCCGCTGAACGCGGGTGGCTTCCCGGCGAACGAGCTGGACGGCACGTTCGGCCCGCAGCGGGTCTTCCTCAAGGCGCCGGCGACGGCCAACGTCCCGCCGGGCCGGGGCAGTCAGTTCTTCGGCGAGGTGTCGATCGACGGCGAGGGCGGCGAGCTGACCGTGCGGCTGCGGGACGAGGAGGGGGCGGTGCTGTTCACCAAGGTGCTCCAGCCGGGGCGCGTCGGACAGTGACGGCGCCTGCGGGCGGTGGGAAGGTGGGGCTGTCCGGCCGACCCGAGCGGAAGGTGGCTTGCCATGGCCGAGCAGGTGGACGTCGTCGTCATCGGCATGGGTCCCGGCGGCGAGCACGTCGCGGGCCGGCTCGCCGAGGCGGGGCTGCGCGTGGTGGGCGTCGAGGCGGAGCTGGTCGGCGGCGAGTGCCCGTACTGGGGCTGCGTGCCGAGCAAGATGATGATCCGCGCGGGGAACCTGCTGGCGGAGGCGCGGCGGGTGCCCGGCATGGCGGGTTCGGTGCAGCAGGTCGTGCCCGACTGGGCGCCCGTGGCCGCCCGGATCCGCGACGAGGCGACGGACGACTGGAACGACCAGGTGGCCGCGGACCGCTTCACCGGCAAGGGCGGCCGCCTGGTGCGCGGGCGCGGCAGGCTGACGGGTCCGCGCTGCGTGGTGGTCGAGGGCGGCGCGGGCGGCGGTCCGGAGTTCGAGGCCCGGCTGGGCGTGGTGCTCGCCACCGGCTCGCGCCCGCAGATCCCGCCGGTGCCGGGCCTGGCGGACGTGCCGTACTGGACGAACCGGGACGCGGTCTCCGCGAAGGAGCCGCCGCGCTCGCTCCTCGTGCTCGGCGGGGGCGCGATCGGCCTGGAGGTCGCCCAGGTCTACGCCCGCTTCGGTACGCGCGTGACGGTCGTGGAGGCGATGGACCGGCTGGTCCCGGGCGAGGAGCCGGAGGCGGCCGCGCTGCTGGCGGAGGTGCTCGGCGGGGAAGGGCTGACGCTGCGCACGGGCGCGAGGGCGACCGGCGTGCGGCACGGCGGCGACGCGTTCGCGCTGACGCTGGAGGACGGCACGGAACTGACGGCCGATCAGCTGCTGGTGGCCACGGGCCGCCGGGTGGACTTGAGCGCCCTGGGGCTGGAGACCGTGGGGCTCGACCCGGGCGCCCGGGCGCTGAAGACGGACGGCCGGATGCAGGCGGGCCCCGGGCTGTGGGGCGTGGGCGACGTGACGGGCCACGGTGCGTTCACCCACGTGGCGATGTACGAGGCGGAGGTCGCGATCCGCTCGGTGCTCGGCGAGCCGGGACCCAAGGCCGACTACCGGGCCCTGCCGCGGGTGACGTTCACCGACCCGGAGGTCGGCGCGGTGGGCCTGACCGAGCACCAGGCCCGCGAGAAGGGGCTGCGGGTGCGCACGGGCCTCTCGCGCGTGCCGTCCTCGGCGCGCGGCTGGATCCACAAGGCGGGCAACGAGGGCCTGGTCAAGCTCGTCGAGGACGCGGACCGCGGGGTGCTCGTGGGGGCGACGGCGGCCGGGCCGATGGGCGGCGAGGTGATGTACGGCCTGGCCGTGGCCGTCCAGGCCGAGGTGCCCGTGGAGACGCTGCGGCACATGATCTTCGCCTACCCGACGTTCCACCGGGGCGTGGAGGACGCGCTGGCCGACCTGCGCGCGAGCGAGTCCCGGCCGGACGCGTAGGCCTGCGGAGAATCAGCCGGCGGAGGATCAGCGGGAGGAGGGTCGCGGGAGGAGGGTCAGCGGGCGGGTTCGCCCAGGGCGCCCATGACGTCGCGGAGGGTGTGCTCGAAGAGGGGCCCGGGGTCGGTCAGGGCGAAGTCGAGGTGGCCGAACACCTCGACCGCCACCGCCCCGTACAGGCGGGCCCAGCAGGCGACGAAGACGTAGATGACCTCCAGCGGCACGGGCTCGCCCGCCAAGTGCTCCCGCACCTCCTCCAGCTGGGCCGTCCACGCGGGATCGAGGCCGGTGGCCGGCCGGACGCCGCCGCGGCGCCAGAGTTCGACCATCAGGCCGAGGAGGACGCCGCCGAAGCGCCAGCTGGGGTCGTGCGCGGGCGAGCCGGGCGCGGTGTCGGCGTCCGTGACCGGTTTGGCGAACAGCAGCCCGAACTCGCGGGGGTGGGCCAGGGCCCAGCGGCGCAGCTCCCGGCACGCCTCCGCCAGGCGCAGGCCGGGCTCGCCGGCGGGGTGACGCTCGCGCGCCTGCGCCAGCGCGAGGGCCAGCTCGTCGTACAGGTGCGAGGTCAGGGCCTGGATCAGGTCGCGGTGACCGGCGTAGTAACGGTAGAGGGCCGGTGCGGTCATGCCCATCTCGCGGGCGATGGCCCGCAGCGTGACGGCGGCGGGGCCTTCCTCGACCAGGAGGCGGCGGCCCGTGCGCAGGATCTCGGCCAGCGCCTCTTCGCGGACGCGGTGGCGCCGCCCGGTGGTCCCGGTTCCCGATGTGCTCGGCACGGCCGCGCTCCTCTTCCCTTGCTCCCCTTGCCCCCTTGACAAAGTTAACAGGCATCACTTTAGCTGGCGACGAAAGTGAACGGTGTTAACTCATCTCTTCGGGGGACTTCATGACCTACGGCATCGTCCTGACGTACACGGTCACGCCGCGCTGGCTGGCGCTGCCGCGCGAGCAGCGCAACGCCCTGCGCACCCAGCACCTGGAGCCGGTCTTCGCCGCCTACGCGGACCGGGTCAAGGCCCGCTTCTTCGACGCGGAAGCGTTCAGCGGACGCTTCTCGGACTTCGCCGTACTGGAGACGGAAGACCTCGGCGCCTACTACTTCCTCGTCGAGGCCCTGCGCGACACCCCGGTCATCGCCGAGGGCTACCTGACCTTCGACGATGTCTTCCTGGGTGTCGAGGACGGGTTCCACGCCTACGAGCAGGCGCTTAACCCATCGGTCACAAACCGTTTGTGATCACGCAACACCGCTCCGTCAGGGTGGTGTCCATGACGGACGAGACCACCGCGAAGCCCGACCGTGCCCCTCACTGGCGGCGGGACCTGGTCGAGCTGGCCGCCCTGTTCACCGCTGTCGCGGCCGCCGACACCCTGGCCGACACCGTCGCACACGGCCCCGACGGGCCCATGCTGCTCGTCTCCTCGGCCGCCGCCCTGCTGGCCACGACGGCCTTCCACACCTGGTGGCGGCGGCACCACCCCGCTCCCCCGGCCCCGGCCGGCGCGCCCTCCGGCGATCTGCCGGCGGACCCCGCGAAGGACGCGAAGGAGGCGCCGGCCACCGGCGCCGACGGGGCCGGCGACACCACCCTGTGGCGGATGCGCACGACCGTGCGCGACGAGCCCGGCAGCCTGGCCGCGCTGTGCTCGGCCCTCGCCCGCCACGGCGTCGACATCCTCTCCCTGCAGACGCACCCCCTGGCCGACGGCGTCGTCGACGAGCTCCTGCTGCGGGCCCCCGGCGCCCTGGCCGCCACCGGCCTCGCGGACGCCGCGGCCACCGGCGGGGGCAGCGACACCTGGCTGGAGCGGGCCGACGCCCACGACCTCGTGGACGCCCCCACCCGCGTCCTCAACCTGGCCACCCGCACGGCGCTCGACGCCGCCGAACTCCCCCTCGCCCTGCGCCGGCTGTTCGGCCGTTGCACCATCCACTCCGTCCCCGCCCGCTCGCCGCGCGGCGGTGGGGCGGCCGAGCCCGTTCCGGCGGAGGGGCTGTGGGAGGGGACGGTGATACGCCTGCGCGACCCCGCGGGCGGCTCCATCACCATCGAGCGCCCCTACCTGCCGTTCACGCCCACCGAGTTCGCCCGCGCCCGTGCCCTGGTCGAACTCGACGCCCGCCTCGGCCCGCGCGTACCGCCGCGCGCCGACGTGCTGACCCTGCCCGAGGGCAACGCGATCACCGTCCGCCGCGCCGACGCCGGCGACCTCCCCGCGGCGCGCGCGATGCACGAGCGCTGCTCCCCCGCGACGCTCTCCCAGCGCTACCACGGGCCCGTCGGCGACGCCGACCGCTACCTGCGCCACCTGCTGAGCCCGCGCTTCGGCCGCACCCTCGCCGCGTACACCGCGACGGGCCGCCTCGTCGGCCTGGGCCACCTGCTGTGGGACGGCGACGAGACCGAGGTCGCCCTGCTCGTCGAGGACGAGTGGCAGCGCCGCGGCGTCGGCGGCGAACTCCTCGGCCGCCTGGTCGAGCTGGCCGTGGAGGCCGGCTGCGGCAGCGTCTACGCCGTCACGCGGTCCTCCAACACGGGCATGGTCGCGGCGATGCGGGCGCTGGGCCTGCCGCTGGACTACCAGGTGGAGGAGGGCACGCTCGTCATCACCGTCCGGCTCTCGCCGTCCCCCGTCCCGGCACTCCCGCCCACACCGTGACATTCCACCCGGAGCGCGGTCCGGCGTGACATATATGCCGGTGACGCCGCAGGCCCCGTCGTACGAGGATGGCCGCATGCCGAACGAGACCAGCACCCCGCTCCCCCGCCAGGTCGCCGACGCCTACGTCGACGCGTACACCGAACTCGACCCCATCACCGGCACGTACCTCGGAGTTGCCGAGTCCGCGACGCGGCTGCCGGACTTCTCCCCCGCCGGCCAGCAGGCCCTGGCCGACCTGGCGCGCACCACGCTCGACCGGCTCGCCGAGGCCGAGCGGCAGCCCGGAGCCGACTCCGGCATCGAGCGGCGCTGCGCCCGTCTGCTGCGCGAGCGCCTGACCGCCCAGCTCGCGGTCCACGAGGCCGACGAGCACCTGCGCGCCGTCAGCAACATCCACTCGCCGCTGCACTCGGTGCGCGAGGTCTTCGCCATGATGCCGACGGACACCGCCGAGGACTGGGCGGCGATCGCCGAGCGCCTGCGGGCCGTGCCCGCGGCCCTGGAGGGCTACCGGATGTCCCTCACCGAGGGCCTGGAGCGCAAGCTGCCCGCCGGCCCGCGCCAGGTCGCCACCAACCTGACGCAGCTGGACGAGTGGATCGGCACCGGCAACGGCTGGTTCGGCGAGTTCACCGCGCCCGGTCCGCAGGAGCTGCGCGCCGAGCTGGACGCGGCGGCGGCCGCGGCGACCGGCGCCCTCGTCGTCCTGCGCGACTGGCTGCGCGACGTCTACGCGCCGGGCGTCGAAGGGGCGCCGGAGGTCGTCGGCCGCGAGCGCTACGCCCTCTGGTCGCGCTACTGGAACGGCACGGACCTCGACCTCAACGAGGCCTACGCGTACGGCTGGTCGGAGTTCCACCACCTCCTCGGCGAGATGCGCGCCGAGGCGGAGAAGGTGCTGCCCGGCGCGAAGACGCCGTGGGAGGCGCTGGCCCACCTCGACGAGCACGGCACGCACATCGAGGGCGTCGAGGAGGTGCGCGTCTGG
Organism: Streptomyces sp. URMC 124; assembly: GCF_051386455.1. Lineage (NCBI taxonomy): Bacteria > Bacillati > Actinomycetota > Actinomycetes > Kitasatosporales > Streptomycetaceae > Streptomyces > Streptomyces sp. URMC 124. Next base: position 55,278 of record NZ_JBPQTS010000003.1, on the reverse strand, counting down.
CTGCAGCAGCTGATGGACGAGGCCGTCGAGGCGCTGGACGGCACGCACTTCGAGCTGGCCGAGCGGGTCAAGAAGGTCGAGTCCCGCATCGCGCCGCCCGGTGGCGCGGCGGCCCCGTACTACACCGAGCCGTCCGAGGACTTCTCCCGGCCCGGCCGCACCTGGCTGCCGACCATGGGCCTGACCCGCTTCCCCGTCTACGACCTGGTGTCCACGTGGTACCACGAGGGCGTACCGGGCCACCACCTGCAGCTCGCGCAGTGGATGCACGTGGCGGAGCAGCTCTCGCGCTACCAGGTCACCCTCGGCGGCGTGAGCGCCAACTGCGAGGGCTGGGCGCTGTACGCGGAGCGGCTCATGGACGAGCTGGGCTTCCTCACGGACGCCGAGCGCCGCCTGGGCTACCTCGACGCGCAGATGTGGCGCGCCATCCGGGTGATCGTGGACATCGGCATGCACCTGGAGCTGGAGATCCCGTCGGACTCCCCCTTCCACCCCGGTGAGCGCTGGACGCCGGAGCTGGCGGAGGAGTTCTGCAACCTGCACAGCGGGCGGCCGGAGGAGTACGTGAAGAGCGAGGTCGTGCGCTACCTCGGCATGGCCGGCCAGGCGATCGGCTACAAGCTGGGCGAGCGGGCCTGGCTGGCCGGCCGTGACGCGGCTCGCGCCGCGCGCGGCGACGCGTTCGACGCCAAGGCCTGGCACATGGCGGCGCTGTCGCAGGGCTCGCTGGGCCTGGACGACCTGGTGGCCGAGCTGTCCGTGCTGTGACGGCGAGGGGGCGGGCCCGCGGGCCCGCCCCTTGCCTGTGGTTCCGTCAGATGCGCCAGGTGCGGATCCGGTCGGCGCACTCGTAGACGTCGACGCGGTATTCCTTGATGTCACGTGCGAGATCGACTATCGACCCGTACGGCGGGTCGATGCCCTCGCCGGCGGCGGCCATGTAGGCCACGACGACCATGCACGCGTAGAGGCTGCTGCGGACCGGCAGCGGCTGCAGGCGGACGAGGGTGTGCATCAGGGCGGCCGCGCGCCAGGCGGCGTCGGGCTCGTGGTCGAACTTCGCCACGTCGAAGGCGTGCCGCGAGACGGCGGCGGCGAGGGCGGTGTAGTCGTGGACGGCGGGCTCTTCGTACAGCTTCTGCTCCTGTACGCCGAGGAGCCAGGGCAGATCGATGAGCAGCGACATCAGGCAGCCGCACCACCCGTGGACGGCGGAGCCTCCTCGGGGAAGGCGGCGTCGAACTCCGCCATGTGCTCGTTCCAGAACTTGGCGGCGCGTTCCACGAAGCGGCGGCGCTGCTGCTCGCGCACGGACAGGTCGTGCACGTAGGCCTTGATGCTCTTGCCGTCCGCGGCAGCGGCCTCGCGGATGGCCGCGAGTTCCTCTTCCGTGAATTCGATGTTGAGTGCCGGCATGTCCCCACGGTACCGGCGAAGTACCGCGGGCGGCAGCGGCCCGGGCGGACTTCCCGCGGGTGTCCGCCCGGCGGGTCAGCAGCCGCAGTCGTCCGCGGCCACCGGGGCGGTGAGCGGGTCCGGGGAGAGCTGCCGGGTGCCCTCGTCGGTCTCCACGGCGTAGCCCTCGCGGATCCAGTACTCGATGCCGCCGAGCATCTCCTTGACACGGTAGCCGAGCCGGGCGAGGGCCAGGGCGGCGCGGGTGGCGCCGTCGCAGCCGGGGCCCCAGCAGTAGACGACGACGGGGACGGCGGGGTCGAGGAACTGCCGGGCCAGCTGCGGGATCTGCGCCGTGGGCAGGTGCACCGCTCCGGGGACGTGGCCCTGGTCCCAGGAGGCGGTGGAGCGGGAGTCCACGACGGCGAAGTCGGCGGTGCCGTCGGCGAGGGCGGCGTGCACGTCGGCGACGTCGGTGTGGAAGGCGAGCCGGGCGGCGAAGTATGCGGCGGCGTCGGCGGAGGGCGCGGGCGGCACGGCCATGACGCGGCTGGGGGTGGCTGCGGTGACGGAGGCGGCGGTGGGAGCGCTGGTGTTCATGACCATGAATCTATGGCGCAAGATCACAGAGGAGAACCGTCATTCCTCGGCAAAACTCTTGAGTTACCAGGGATTTCACTGCTAAACATCGCCCATGACCGGCTATTCCCCTGACGCCACCGACTGGCGCATCCTCGACGCCCTGCAGCACAACGGACGCGCCGGCTACGCCGAGCTGGCGCGGATCGTGAACATGTCCTCCAGCGCCGTCACCGAGCGGGTGCGGCGGCTGGAGGAGGCGGGTGTCATCAGCGGCTACACGGCCGTCGTCGACCCCGAGAAGCTGGGCATGCCCGTCCTCGCCTTCGTCCGCCTGCGCTACCCCAACGGGAACTACAAACCGTTCCACGACCTGCTGGAGAGCACGCCGGAGATCCTGGAGGCCCACCACGTCACCGGCGACGACTGCTTCGTGATCAAGGTAGCGGCGCGGTCGATGCGGCACCTGGAGGAGGTGGCGGGCCGGATCGGCGCGCTGGGATCGGTGACCACCAGCGTCGTCTACTCCTCCCCGCTGCCGCGGCGCGCGATCGGTCGCTGAAACCCGGGGGCCGGAGACCGCAGGCGTCGCGGGGCGTTCAGTCGTGTCCGCCGCCCGCGAGCTCGTGCCGGACGGCCGAGCCCGACCGGCCCTTGACCACCCGCAGTTGGGTGGGCACGCGGCGGCGCAGGTCGGCGACGTGGCTGACGATGCCGACCGCGCGGTCCCGCTCGCGCAGCGAGTCCAGGACGTCGAGGACCTCGTCGAGGGTCTGCTCGTCGAGGCTGCCGAAGCCCTCGTCGATGAAGAGGGTGTCCAGGCGGACGCCGCCCGCCTCCTCCGTGACGACGTCGGCGAGGCCGAGTGCGAGGGCGAGCGAGACGAAGAAGGTCTCGCCGCCGGAGAGGGTCGCGGTGTCGCGTTCCCTGCCGGTCCAGTGGTCGATCACGTGCAGGCCGAGGCCGGAGCGGGCGTTGCCGCCGGAGCGGGCGTCGGAGTGGACGAGGGTGTAGCGGCCGGCGGACATGCGCCGCAGCCGGGTGGTCGCGGCGGCCGCGACCTGTTCGAGGCGGGCGGCCAGGACGTACGACTCCAGGCGCATCCTGCGTTCGTTGCGGGTGGAGGTGCCCGCGGCGAGCGCGGCGAGGTCCGCCACCCGGTGGTAGTCCGCGCGCAGCGGGGCGAGCCTGCGGGCGTCGGCGACGGCCGCGGCGGAGAGCCGGTCGAGTTCGCGGCAGCGGGTGCGGGCGGCGGCCTCGGCGGACGAGGCGTCGCGGAGCCGGGCGGTGGCGGCGGCGAGCGAGGCCGCGGCGGCCTGCGGGTCGGCGGCGGGGCGGGCGGCCGCCTCGGCGGTCCGCGGGTCGGCGAGTCCGGCGGCGACGGCTGCCTCCTCGCGGGCCCGGGCGTCGAGGCGCTCCTGCAGCTCCTGCCGGGCCGCCGGGCCGAGCACGGCCTCCTCGGCGAGCGCGGGGTTGCCGAAGCCGGCACGGAACGCGGCGTCGGCGAGCCGGTCGTCGGCCTCCTTCAGCCTGTCGGCCGCGTCCGCCGCGGCGCGGACGGCCTCGACGGCGCGGGCCAGGACGTCGAGTCGGCGTTCCAGGTGGGCGGCGCGGCGGGCGACGGACTCCTCGCCGCCGCGGGCCCGGGCCAGTTCCTCCTCCAGTGCGGCCAGGTCCTGGTCGAGCTGTTCGCGGCGCGTCGTGCGCGCGGTGATCCGCGTCAGGGCGGACTGCCGGGCCTCGCGGCGCAGGTCGTGCTCGCGTTCGGCCTGCCGGAGCGCCTCCTGGGCCGCGTGCAGGCCGGCGCCGGCCGCGCGTGCCTCGGCCAGGGAGCGGCCGAGGTCGGCGGCGAGCGCTTCGAGTTCGGCCGCCGTGGCTCCGCCGGCGTCGGCCTCGGCGCGGGCGAGGGCGTCCTGGATTCCCTGGAGCTCGCGGGCGGCCTCCTCGCGGTGGCCGTCGGCGCGCTGGAATGCGGTCAGCGCGGCTTCCTCGTCGGCGCGGTCGACGCGTCCGGCCGCGGCCCGTGCCGGGTCGGGGTGTTCGGTGGCTCCGCACACCTTGCAGGCGACGCCGGGTGCGAGCGCGCCCGCGAGCTCGGCGGCGATGCCCTCCAGGCGGCGTTCCTTGAGGTCGAGCCAGAGGGTGCGGGCCGTCCCGGCCTTCTCCCGGGCGTCCGTCAGCCGCTGTCCGGCCGCGGCGGCGGCGCCGGTGAGGCGGTCGCGTTCGCGGGCGGCTGCCAGGCGCGTGCGGACGGGGCCGGTCTCGGCCTCCAGCCGGACGGCCCGGGTGGCTTCGGTGCGTGCGGTCTCGACACGTGCTTCGCAGGCGGCGCGCAGAGCGTCCCAGCCGTCGAGCCAGCCGGTGGCCTCGGCGAGCTCGTCGTCGTCGGCACGGGCCTCGCGCTCCAGTTCGCGCAGCTGGAGCGCGAGGGCGGCGGCGCGCTCTTCCGCGCGGCGGGCGGCGGACAGCGAGCCGAGTTCTTCGCGCAGGCTCCGCTCGTGGGCGGCGAGCTGCCCGGCCCCCGCCTCCTGCTGCCCCTCGGGGAGCGCCGCGCGGACGCGCTGCTCGCCGGCGACGGCGGCGCGGTGGGCCCGCTCGGCTTCCGCCCGCAGTTCCAGCAGGGGGACGACGGCGTCGGCGGCGCGGGCCTGCCGCATCCGCTCGCGGGCGGCCTCGTGCGCGGCGGACTGCGCGGCGAGGGCGGCGGCGCGCCGGCGGGCTTCGGCGTGCCGGTGCTGCAGACGGGCGAGTTCGCGTACGGCGTCGGCGTGTTCCTGGGCGGCTCGGTGGGCGTCCTCGGCGGTACGCGCGGCGACGACGGCGATGTCCCGGCGTTCCCGGGCGCTGCTGCGGGCGAGGGCGGCCCACTCCAGGACGGCTTCGGCGAGGCCGGGGTCGCCGGGGGTCAGCGGGGCCGCGGGCGTGGCGGTGCGCTGGGCGGGGACGGTCTGCCCGGCGGCGGCCGGGCGGCCCGATCGGGCCCCGCTGCGGGGGGCCGGGACGCCGTCGCGGGCGCGGCCGCCGGCTGCGGTGGCCGTGGCGGGCGACGGGGTGCCCACCTCGGGCAGCGACGGGTCGTCCGCGGCCTGGCGCATCCGGTGGGCGAGGGCGAGCAGCCCGTCGTCACCGGCCCGTACGCCGGCCTCGGCGGTGCGGCGCAGCTCCGCGAGGCGCTTCTCGACGGCGCCGAAGCGGCCGGTGTCGAAGAGCTTGCCGAGGAGTTCGCCGCGGGCGGTGTCCTTGGCGCCGAGGAAGCGGGCGAACTCGCCCTGCGGCAGCAGGACGACCTGGCAGAACTGCTCGCGGCTCATGCCGAGCAGCTGCTTGATCTCCTCGCCGATCTCCTGGTGGGAGCGGCTGAGCCCCTCCCACGCCCCGTTGCGGTGCTCTCGCAGCTCGCTGGCGGCGCGTTCCTTGGTGAAGCCCGTGCCCTTCTTCTTGCGGCGCAGCTGTTCGGGGCGGCGGGTGATCTCCAGGCGCCGCCCGCCGACGGTGAGGTCGAGGACCACCTGGGTGAGGGTGCCGTCGGCGGCGTGGTCGCTGCGCAGCACGGGGGCGCCGCTGCCCTGGCGGGTGCCGGGGACCTCGTTGTAGAGGGCGTAGCAGACGGCGTCCAGGACGGAGGTCTTGCCCGCGCCGGTGGGGCCGTGGAACAGGAAGAGCCCGTCGGCGGAGAGCGCGTCGAAGTCGATGTGCTGGGTGCCGCCGAAGGGGCCGAAGGCGGTGACGGTCAGCCGGTGCAGCCTCATCGGGCGCTCGCTTCCTCGCCGGCCGCGGCCAGCCGTACGTGGTCGAGGGCGTCGGTGAGGATCTTCCGTTCGGCGTCGTCGGGCCCGAGGCCGTCGCGCACGTGGGCCACGAAGTCCTCGGCGATCTGGTGGTCGCTGCGGTCGCGCAGCCGTCGCGCGTACGAGGCGAGGGGGTCCTCGGGCTGCCGCTCGGGGTCGAGGACGAGGCTGAGCACGTGGGGGAAGCGGGCGGCGAGGCGGGCCATGGGCTCGTCCGGGCGGTGGGGGTCGGTGAGGGTGGCCTCGACCCAGGCGTCCTCGTGGCGGGCGAGCTGCGGGTCCTGCAGCAGGTCGTCGAGGCGGCCGCGGATGCGGGCGAGGGGGCGCGGCACCGGGCAGTCCAGGCGCTTCGCGCTCACGGCGCCGCCGGCGTCCAGGTCGATCAGCCACATGGACTTGCGGTGGCCGGCCTCGGAGAAGGAATAGGCGAGCGGGGAGCCGGAGTAGCGGACGCGCTCGGTGATGGTCTGGCAGCCGTGCAGGTGGCCGAGGGCCGCGTAGTCGACGCCGTCGAAGACGGCGGCGGGGACCTGGGCGACGCCGCCGACGGTGATGTCGCGCTCGCTGTCGCTGGTGGTGCCGCCGGTGACGAAGGCGTGCGCGAGGACGACGGAGCGGGTGCCGGCGGGCCGCGCGGCGAGGTCGGCGCGGACGCGGGCCATGGCGGCCTCCAGCACGGCCGTGTGCCCGGCGCCCTCCGCGCCCAGCTGCTCGCGGACGAGGGCGGGCTCGAGGTAGGGCAGGCCGTAGAAGGCGACGTCGCCGTGGGCGTCGGTGAGGACGACGGGGGTGGCGCAGCCGGCCGGGTCGGTGCGCAGGTGGATGCCGGCCCGGTCGAGGAGGCCCGCGCCCACGCCCAGGCGGCGGGACGAGTCGTGGTTGCCGGAGATCATGACCGTGGGCACGCCGAGGTCAGCGAGGCGGTGCAGTGCCTCGTCGAACAGGGCGACGGCGCCGAGCGGCGGGACCGCCCGGTCGTAGACGTCGCCCGCGACGAGCACCACGTCGACCTCCTCGTCCCGGACGGTGCGGACGAGGTGGCCGACGAAGTCGCGCTGGGCGTCGAGCAGGTTCACCCGGTGAAACGAGCGGCCCAGGTGCCAGTCGGACGTATGCAGGATCCTCACGGGCCCCAAGTGTTCCATCCGCGGGCGGGTGGCGGGGCATGGCCCCGATGGGTGAACCGGGCGGGCGGGTACGGCAACCCGCTGAAAGGATCCGGAAATATGCGACTTATACGAAACGCCTTCGGGCGGCGCGGCGGTGCCCGCAGCTCCATAGGACGCCGCCGCACCCTGCGGCCCCTCCACCTGGTCCTGACCGCCGTCCTGCTGCTCGCGGTGGGCGCCGCGTGCGCGACCCGGAGCGGTTCCCTGCCCGGCACCGGCGACGGCCACGACGCGGCCGGCCTCGGGCACCGGCCGGGAGCGGCCCACCAGCAGGCACGGGAGCAGCCGCCACCGGTGCCGAAGGTGAAGCAGTCCCCCGAGGAGCGGCTCGCCGCGGCGCAGCGCTGGGGTCTGGACCAGGCGCCGCTCGTCGCACCGCCCCCGCCGAAGGACAAGCCGGAGCTGTCCACGCCGGAGTGGGCGGACAAGGGGTCGGGGCTGATCCCCGCGCCCGCGTCCGTGCCGACCACCGAGAAGATCGCGTTCCTGACGATCGACGACGGCGCGGCCAAGGACCGGGAGTTCCTGGACATGGTGCGGGAGCTGCAGGTGCCGCTGTCGGCCTTCCTCACCGACGAGTCCGCCGCCGAGGACTACGGCTACTTCCGCGACCTGCACGCGCTCGGCGTCTCCATCCAGAACCACACGCTGCGCCACCCGCAGCTGAACCACGTCTCCGAGGACGAGAAGTACAACGAGATCTGCGGCCAGCAGGAGATCCTGGAACGTGAGATAGGCGTCACACCGACGCTCATGCGCCCGCCGTTCGGCGACTTCGACGCCGACACCCTCGCCGTCGCCGAGGACTGCGGGCTGCGGGCCGCGCCCCTGTGGAACGAGGAGGCCTTCGCGGACCGGATCGACTTCCGCCACGACGACCAGCAGTTCCACCCCGGCGACATCATCCTCACCCACTTCAACGGGCCGAGGGCGTGGGGCGGCACCATGTGCGACATGCTGCGGACGGTGCTGCGCAAGCTCACGGAGCAGGGGTACGCGCTCGCGCGGCTGGAGGACTACGTGTGACGGGACGCGGGGACGGACGGGATCAGGCGTCCCCGTAGGCCTCGCCGCCCAGCTCCAGGCGGGCGGCGCCGGCCGTGGTGTCGGCGAGCCAGGCGCGGAAGCCCTCGACGTCCGCCTCGGGCAGTCCCACCTCGATGCGGACCTCCGCGCCGTAGCTCACCTCGCGCACGGCGCGGCCCGTCGCCCGCAGGTCGTTCTCCAGCTTGCCGGCGCGCTGGTGGTCGACGGTCACGGACGCCAGCCGGAAGCGCTGCCGTGTGACGGTCCCGAGCACGTCCAGGGCCTCGCCGACCACGCCCCCGTACGCGCGGATCAGCCCGCCCGCACCGAGCTTGACGCCGCCGAAGTAGCGGGTGACGACGGCGACGGCGTAGCGCACCTCGCGGCGGAGCAGCATCTGCAGCATGGGCACGCCGGCGGTGCCGCCCGGCTCGCCGTCGTCGCTGGCCTTCTGCACCGAGCCGTCGGCGCCGAGCACGTAGGCGAAGCAGTGGTGGCGGGCGGTGGGGTGCTCCTTGCGGATGCGCGCGACGAACGCCTGCGCCTCCTCTTCGGTGGCGGCGGGCGCGAGCGCGCAGATGAAGCGCGACTTACTGATCTCGGTCTCGTGCTCGCCCTCGCGGGCGACCGTCCGGTACTGCTCCGTCATCCCGTCACCCTAGTTCGTCGCGAAGGGTCCCTGCGCCGCGCCGGGAGGGCGGGAATGGTCGCGGGGGGATGATCGTTGGAGCGGGCATGTACGCAGAACCGGGGATCATCCGGAAGATCATCGAGGGGACCGGCGACACGTGGGCGCTGGTCGGTCTGTCGTCCAACCGGCAGCGGGCGGCCTACGGCGTGGCGGAGGTGCTGCGGCGCCACGGCAAGCGCGTCGTGCCGGTGCACCCCAAGGCCGAGACGGTGCACGGCGAGCAGGGGTACGCCTCCCTGGCGGAGATCCCCTTCGCGGTAGACGTGGTGGACGTGTTCGTCAACAGCGACCTCGCGGGCCCCATCGCGGACGAGGCCGTCGCGATCGGCGCGAAGGCGGTCTGGTTCCAGCTGGGGGTCGTCGACGAGGAGGCCTACGAGCGGACGCGCGCGGCCGGCCTGGACATGGTGATGGACCGGTGCCCGGCCATCGAGCTGGACTCGCTGCGGCGGCGGGACGCCCGCGTCACGTCATGACGGGGACGCGCTGGGCGGCCCCCGGGGACGCCGCCGAGATAGTCCGCCTCCGCCGGCTGATGTTCACCGCGATGAACGGCGAGGACGCCCGGGGCGAGTGGGAGCGCGTGGCGGAGGAGCAGGTGCGCCGGCAGCTCGCGGCGCGTCCGTGCCTGCTCGGGGCGTTCGTCGTGGACGGCGATCCGGAGCCGGGCGGGCCGCCGCACCTGGCCGCGTGCGCGGTGGGCCGGGTGGAGGAGCGGCTGGCGGCGCCCGGGCACCCGCAGGGCCGGTTCGGCTTCGTCTTCACTGTGTGCACCGACGAGCGCTACCGCGGCCGCGGCATGGCGCGGGCGACGACGGAGGCACTGCTGGACTGGTTCGCCGGGCAGGGTGTCACGCGCGTCGACCTGCACGCGACACCGGATGCCGAACGCCTCTACCGGAGCCTGGGCTTCGCCGAGCACTCGCTGGCGCTGTCGCTGAACGTGTCGTCGCGGGCGGCGCGGGTCTGACGGAGACGTGCGCGGGTCTGACGGAGGCGTGCGCGGGTCTGACGGAGGCGTGCGCGCGATCAGCCTGTAGCCGTGCGAGCGTGCGCCCGTCAGCGCGTAGACGTCAGTGCGCGGGCGGCACGACCACGGCCATGGTCATCTCGACCGCCTCCGCACCGTCGTTGCGATAGGTGTGGGCCACGCTCGCCTCGAACGTCGCGGAGGCACCGGCGGGGACGACGTGCTCTTCGTCGTCCACGACGAGGGTGAGCTCGCCCGCGGTGACCGTGAGCAGTTCGAGCGTGCCGGCCGGGTGCGGGTCGGAGGCGCTGACGTCGCCGGGGGCGATGCGCCAGTCCCACAGTTCGACGGGCCCGCGTCCCTGGGCGCCGACGAGCAGGGTGGTGTGGCTGCCCGCCTCGGTCGACCACATCCGCACCGTCTGCTCCTTGGGCACCAGGTGGACGCGGGTGCTCTGCTCCTGGTCCAGGAGCGTGGTGATGCTGACGCCGAGCGCGTCGGCGAGCTTGACGGTCGTGCCGACGCTGGGGTTCGTACGGGCCTGCTCGATCTGGATGATCATGCCTCGGCTGACCCCGGAGCGGGCTGCCAGCGCATCGAGGGTGAGGTGGCGCTCGCCGCGCCAGCGCTTGAGGTTGCGGGCGAGCGACTGGGTGAGCCGGTCGAGGTCCGTAGCCATCTCTGTCCGTCTCTCTCCGCCTGCGGTCACATATATTTAATACCGAAGTCCAAGATAGTGAACTACGGTGTGCTGCACTGCACTGTTCACCACACTGTACTGCGAGGTGTTCCATGACGGCGGTCTTCGCCCTGACCACGAGCTTCCTGTGGGGGCTGGCCGACTTCGGCGGCGGGCTGCTGACCCGGCGCATCCCCGCCCTGACCGTCGTCCTGGTGTCGCAACTGCTGGCCGTCGGCGCCCTGGGGGCGATCGTCGTCGCCACGGGCGGCTGGTCGGAGGCCGGTCCCCAGCTCTGGTACGCGGCCGCGGCCGGCGTCGTGGGCCCCGCGGCCATGCTCGCCTTCTACAAGGCGCTGGCCCTGGGCCCCATGGGCGTGGTCTCACCGCTGGGCGCGCTCGGCGGCGTCGCGGTGCCGCTGGGCGTGGGGCTCGTCCTGGGCGAGCGTCCGGGGATCCTGCAGTTCGCGGGCATCGCGGTGGCCGTGGCGGGCGTGGTCCTGGCCAGCGGACCGGGACTGGGCGGGGCACCCGTACAGCGCCAGACCCTCGTCCTGACCCTGATCGCGGCGTTCGGCTTCGGCTCGGTGATGGCCCTGATCGCCGAGGCCTCGCACAACCTGACCGGCCTGTTCCTCGCCCTGTTCGTCCAGCGCGTGTGCAACGTCGCGGTCGGGGCGGGCACGCTCTACGCCTCGGTGCGCCGCGGCAACCCTGCCCTGCCCGAGGGCGGCTGGAGCGCCGTCCGCTCGGCGCTGCCCGCCCTCGCCTTCGTCGGCCTCGCCGACGTGGCGGCCAACGGCACCTACTCCATCGCCGCCAACAACGGCCCCGTCACCGTGGCCGCCGTCCTCGCCTCGCTCTACCCCGTGGTCACCGCCCTGGCCGCCCGCGGCGTCCTCCGCGAACGCCTGCGGACGGTCCAGGCGGCAGGCGCGGGCCTGGCCCTCGTGGGCACCGTGCTCCTGGCCACGGGCTGAGGCCCCCGCCCCGGCCCGGGACCCGGTAAGCCGTGGGCTTACCGGGAAGACCGGCTCCGGTCAGCTGGTCTTCGCCGTGACCGCGGTCAGCTTCTCGGAGGCCTTGGCCAGTGCCTTGCCGAAGGCTTCCTTGCCGCGGTCGCCCTTGTCCGGGTAGTTGTTGATGACGGTGGTGACGGCTCCGCGGCTGCGAACGGTGCCCATGTCGAAGTCCATCTGCATGTCGCCCGTGACGACCTTCACGGTGTAGGTGAGCGAGTCGTCGCCGTACTTGTGCTGGTCGGCGGTCTTCTTCACGGTGACCGTGGTCTTCTTGCCGCCCTGCTTGCCCGTGAAGGTCGTGCACGCCGTCTCGACGGCGGTCCGCAGCCCGGCCATGGTCTTCTCGGCCTGGGGGCGCGGGTAGCCGCTGACGATCTGCGCGACCATGGTCTGATCGCCCTTCTTGGTGAAGACCCGCTCGCTGTTGGCCTTGTGGTCCCGGTCCACCTCTCCGCTGTTGAGGACGTTGGCGATCGGTGCGCACTCGGGCTTGGTGTCGGTGATGGCGTCCTCCTCGGCGCCCTGCGACTTGTCCAGCGTCGTATTGGCCTCGACCTTCCAGCCGGCAGGCAGGTCCTCCAGGGCGACGAGGGCCTGCTCGGCCTGAGCGGCCGTGATGTGGGCCGGAGCCGACGGGGCCGCGGAAGCCTTCGCCTTCTTCTCGGTCCCGGTCCCGGAGTCGCCGTTGCAAGCGGTCAGGAGCAGTAGCGACGAGGCAGCCAGAGCGGTGAGCACGACCTGGCGGGAGCGAACCTGCACAAAAATCCCTTTCAACAAATCCCTCAAGGAGATACGCGAGTACGCACATCCTGGACTAGTCCAGCACACCCCACTGACACCGGCCCTGGCGCCTGGTCAGGAATCGCATGCGGGCAGTGAGAACCCGTCACCTCTCGCGAACGGCGCCCGGACCGCAGGGCCCTCTCCCCGGACGGATCCGGCAGCAAGCCCACGCCGCGCTCGGACATATTTCCGTGCCGTGCCGTCGCCGGACGTGCAGACTCACTGCATGGCGGACATGCGGGCATTCCAGGATGCGGTGCGGAGCTGGGCGAACGGCGGCTCCGGCGGGGCGGCGGGTGAATTGGCCGCACGGCTGGGCGTGCGCACGGCGGTGCTGCTGGAAGGGCCGAGCGACCTCGCGGCCGTGGAGACACTGGCCGCACGGCGCGGGCGGGACCTGGACGCCGAAGGGGTGTGCGTCGTGCCGATGGGCGGGGCGATGAGCGTCGGGCGCTACGCCGGCCTCCTCGGGCCGCCCGGCCTCGGCCTCCGCCTGGCAGGGCTGTGCGACGAGGGCGAGCAGCGTTTCTACGACCGCGGGCTGCAGCGGGCGCGGGCGCCGCAGCGGGGCTTCTTCGTCTGCGTGAGGGACTTGGAGGAGGAGCTCATCCGCGCGCTGGGCACGGCAAGAGTCGAGGAGATCGTCGGAGCCGAAGGCGACCTCCGTGCCTGGCAGACCTTCCTGCGCCAGCCCGCGCAGCACGGCCGGCCGCGGCAGCAGCAGCTGCGGCGCTTCCTCGGCACGAAGAAGGGCCGCAAGATCCGCTACGGCCACCTCCTCGTCGAGGCACTGGCCCCCGAACGGGTACCGGCCCCGCTCGACGATCTCCTCGCGAGCCTCTGACCGACACCCCGGACGGATGCCCCGGACGGGTGCCCCGGACGGATGCCGGCCCGCGCGCTCAGACCAGTTCGGGTTGCGGTTCCGGCTGCTCTCGCGCCGGCGCGGCCTCCGGGACGTTCCGCTCCCAGCGTCGGGTGGTCCGTACGTAGCCGTAGATCACGGAGGCGAGCGCGAGAAGGAGAAGCGGTCCGGACAGCCACCGGTGCTCGGCCATCTCCACCGGCAGAAAGCGGTAGGAGGCCAGGAGCGCGGCGAAGACCGCCGAACCGTAAGCGACCAGCCGGATCCCCGACCGGTCCCAGCCGCGGTCGAACGCGCGCAGAGCGGTCTCGATCGTGAGGGCGAACACCGCGCCGGCGACGAGATCGACGCCGTAGTGGTAGCCGAAGCCCAGGGTTGCGGTGAGCGTGGCAACCAGCCAGAAGGCGCCCGCGAAGCGCAGGATCCTCGGGCCCTTGCGGGTGTGGATGAAGATCGCGGTGGCCCACGCCGTGTGCAGGCTGGGCATGCAGTTACGAGGGGTGAGCCCGTCGTACAGCACCGGGTGCGGGATGCCGATCGGCGGCGCCGTGCCCGGCCACAGGTTGGCCACCGCCCACTGCACGCCGCCGGTGCCGGAGGCGCCGGGGCCGTAGGCGAAGACCGGCCCGACCACGGGGAAGATCATGTAGATGGCCGGGCCGAGGAGGCCGATCACCAGGAAGGTCCGCACCAGGTGATGGCGCGGGAAGCGGCGCTCGGAGGCCACATGGCGCAGCTGGTACAGCGCCGCGGCGACCGCGGCGACCGCGAGCTGCGCGTAGACCACGTCGACCACGTGGGTGCTGATCGGGCCGGAAGCCTTGAGGATCCGGCCCACCAGGAAGGAGGGGTTGCCCAGGGCGTGGTCGGCGGTCGCCACGTACTGGTCGAGCACCATGGGGCGTGTCTTCGACGTGATGAGCAGCCACGTGTCGCCGGTCTTCCGGCCGGCCACCAGCAGCAGGCCCAGTCCGACGCCCTTCAGCAGCAGCGTGCGCTCCCCGCCGGTGCGGCGCGTGAGCGCGATGATCCCGTAGCCCAGCATCGCCCACAACGCGCCGTTGCCGAAGAAGTGACCTTCGGGCACCTCGGCGTCGATCGCCCACCGCACCAGCACGAAGACGACGTCGATGCCGATCGCGGCACCGGCTGCGACGAACCGCTGCCGCCAGGTGAGCACCACCATCATCAGCGCCAGACCGCCGTAGAGCGGCCCCGGCTTGGGGGCGAAGATCACCTCTTGCACCTGGGTGGTCACCGGCCCCGGCACGCCGGCGTAGCGGCGGGCGGCGATCTCCAGCGCGATGAGCAATCCGAGGGTCGCCACACCCGCCGCGGCCCACAGGATCGCTCGCGGTTGACGCCACGCGGCGAACTTGGTTCTGCAGCTTATTCGCGAAAACACCCGTCACACTATATGCGTCAATTTCTGACCGGTTTGCCCGGTATTGACCAAGGTGATCACTTTCTTCGCCGAAGGCTCACCGGGCGAATGCCGGAGGGCGCTGAAAAGCGCTCGACACGCCCTGAGGCGCGTGCCGCTATCGCCGGGACGTGTCGGGTACCGGCAGGGTGTCCCAGCGGGAGACCGGCCACGCTATCGCGACGGCTCGGCCGATCACGTTCTCCACGGGGACGAAGCCGTGGTCCGGCGCGTTCCTGTGGGCGCGGGAGTCCGCGGAGTCGTTGCGGTGGTCGCCCATCACCCACAGCCGGCCCTGGGGAACCTTGACCGTGCCGACGGGCGCGTCGTCGCACGGGGTGGCATCCGGGTGGAGGTACGACTCGTTCAGCGGCGTGCCGTTGACCTTGACCGGTTCGCCCGCCGTGCACGTGATCGTGTCGCCGCCGACTCCGATGACCCTCTTGATGAGGTGCTTCTCCTCCGCGGAGGGCATCAGGCCGATGAAGGAGAGCGCCTTCTGCACGCCTTGCGGGACGGTGCTGCTCTGCTCCGGGAGCTCCTGCGACCAGCCGTCGGGGGCGCTGAAGACGACGACCTCGCCGCGGTGCGGTTTCGCACCGAACCACGGGGTGAGCTTGTCCACCAGCACCCGGTCGCCCCTCTGCAGAGTGTTCTCCATCGAACCCGAGGGAATCGAGAACGCCTGTATCAAGAAGGTCTTGATCAGCAGGGCCAGGGCCAGGGCCACCCCGGCGAGCATCAGCGTCTCCTGCCACCAAGGGCGCTTCTTCCGCGGCCCCCGGCCCGGCGTGCGGCTTCTCCTCGGCCACGGGCGTCTTGCCTTCCGGCCCTCGCGGTCCGCGGCCGCGGGCTCCTCGTCAGTTCTCACGCTCGCCCTTCCTCTTCCGTCCCGGAAGCTCCGATGAGCACTCACAAAACAGTCAACGAACGCCAGTTCCCTCAACCGGTGACGTGCGTTGCCAACTCGGAGGGGCAACGGACAACTCCTTGATCACCTTTTCCCGGTCGAACAGGCTGTTCTTCGGAAGGCGGCACACCAGGACGGGGAAAGGAGGCGCGGCGATGTCCGTGACATGCAGCAGCAGGGCCGGATGGGCGGCACGGCTCCTGGGTTCCGGTTCCGGGCTGCCGCCCGCGCTCGCGCTGGGTTCGGTCACCACCGCCGTCGGGTCCGGGGTGTTCGCCGCCGGGAGCGCCGTGTTCTTCACGGGGTACGTGGGATGCAGCGGCACGCAGGTGGGCCTCGGGCTCTCGGTGGCGGCACTGGTGGCGTTCGCCGCGCAGGTCCCCCTGGGAATGCTGGTGGACCGGATGGGCTCCTGGGCCTGCTGGCTCTTCTCGGTGGGGCTCCTCATGGCGCTCTTCGCCAGTTATCCGATGGTCACGGGTTTCCCTTCCTTTCTCGCGGTCGTCGTGGCGTCCACCGTGTGTTCGACACTGGCCGGCCTGAGCCGGGGCCGTTACGTCGGCGACGTCCTGGGAAGCGAGTCCAGGGTCAGGGCCAGCGCGAGAATCCGGGTGAACGCCAACATAGGGACGTCCCTCGGAATGCTGCTGGCGGCGGCCTGTCTCGCCATCGGCACGCGAGAGGCGTACGTCGCGCTTCCGGTCGTCAACGCGATCAGTTATGTCGTCGATCTGGTGCTCATCGGTTTCTTCATGCCGAGAACGGCGCCCGTACCGCGTGACCGTACGCGGACGGGCAGGGCGGCGCTGCGGGACGGCCCGTTCCTCACCCTGACCGTGATCAACGGCATCATGATGGTGAACGACACCCTGCTCGGCATCGTGTTGCCGCTGTGGGTGCTGCGGAGGACGGACGCGCCTCATGCCGCCATCGCGGCCGTCTTCCTCCTCAACACCGTTCTCGCGGTGCTCTGTCAGACACGGGCGGGCCGGGGCGCGGAGAAGATCCGCGGCGCCGCCCGGGCCCAGCGGAGGGCGGCCTGCGCCATTGCCGCATCGTGTGTCGTGTTCGCCGCCACCGACGGCAGTTCGGGGTGGCGGACGCTCGGCCTGCTGATCGCCGGGACGGTCGTCCTGACGGCCGGGGAGCTCCTGGAGGCGGCCGCCGCCTGGGGGATCTCCTACGGGCTGGCGCCGGACGACCGCCGCGGCGAGTACCTGGCGGTGTTCGGCCTGGGGCCCCAGCTCATGCACATCGTCGGCCCGGTCGCCCTGGCCGGTCTGATCCTGGCCTACGGATGGGCCGCCTGGCTCGGCATCGGCGTGGTGGTGCTGGGCGCGGGAGCGGCCGTCGGGCCCGCTGCCGCCTGGGCGGAACGACGCAAGGCACCACTTCCCTCCCGTGTGAGACAGGACGTCCAGTGAAGGCATTCATCCTCGCGGCCGGACTCGGTGAACGGCTGCGGCCGTTGACCGGGGCACTGCCCAAACCTCTTGTCCCGGTGTTCAACCGGCCGGTCATCGGCCACGTCATCGATGCGCTCTTCGCCGCCGGCTGCACGGAGATCGGCGTCAACGTTCACGCCTTTCCCGACAAGATGACGGCCTACCTGACGGAGCACAGGGACGACGCGGACCGGCTGTCGGTCTTCCACGAGGAAGAGCTGCTGGGATCGGTCGGTACGCTCCGCCGCTGCCGGGAGTTCTTCGCGGACGGACCGGTGCTGGTCACCTGCGCGGACATCGTCAGCACCACCGACTTCGCGGGTCTGGCCGAGCAGCACCTGCGGAGGCGGCCCACGGTGACGGTCGCCGGAGTCCCGGTCCCCGCGCACTGGAGCGGGGACTACGTGGAGACGTCCGACGGGATATCGGTCCGCTCCTTCTCCTACAAACCGGGGAAACCCGTCGGCGACTCCGTCACCGGCTGCTTCGGAACGTGGATCGCCGGACCGGACTTGCTGGACGGGGCGCCGGCCGACGCCTTCGACGTGTCGCGGGACGTCCTCACCGCGCTGCCGTCCGGCGGAAGGACCATGGACGTCTTCGAGGACGACGAGGTCCGGCTCTGCGACGTCGGCCAGTACGAGCTCCTCCACCTCGCGAACACCAAGGGGATCGAGGGGGTGTTCCGGACCGAGCACAGGGCCCGCAAGGTCCGGCCGGGTGTGTACGACCAGGGTGAGACGGACCTCGGACCCGCGGCGCTGGTCACGGGTCCCGTGCTCCTGGGCAAGGACGTCGTGCTCGGGGACGGCTGCGAGCTGTCGGGCCCGCTCGTCGTGGGGCACCGGGCGGTCATCGGCGCCGGGGCCCGGGTCACCGACAGCGTGCTCCTGCCGGGCTGCGTCGTACCCGAAGGCGCGCACGTCGAGAAGACCGTCCTCGGCGATCCGGCGCGGGTGTGGCCGGCCATGGTGCCGGACCTCTTTTAACGAAGCCCTTGGAAGCCCTTGGAAGCCCTTCGAAACCTTCGAAGCGCTCTCCCGGCGAAACCCCTCTCATCCCACCCCTTCCATTTGCACCGACCGTGACCGAGCCATGGGGGAAGTTCCGTGATTCCGACAACTGACGAGGCCGTACGGACCGGCTACCGGGCCACCCTCGCGTCGACCGCCGCGCAGGAGGCGCTGCTGGTCGACCGGATCAGAGAACTGTCCGCCGGCGAGGAGCGGCCGGAGGAGTTCGGGCAACGCCTGGCGGCAACGCTCGCACGAGCGGTGCGGGACGTACCCGCCTATCGCGCGGTCGGGCTGTCCGGCGACGACCTCGCGGATCCGTTGGCAGCGTTGTCCCGCTTCCCGCTGGTGGACAAGACCGATGTAAGGGACCGGTTGGCGGACTTCTGCAGCGACGACATCGACCCCGACCGGTGCCGGTTCGGCACGACATCGGGAACCACCGGCGTGCCGCTGAAGGTCATCCACGACCTGGAGTACATAGCGTCCGAGTACGCGGCCGCGCTGCGCAGGAACCGGGAGTCCGGCCTGCCCGACCGGCGCCGCATCCTCGTGCCGATGAAGACCGTCCCCCTGCCGTGGACCGAGTACGAGTCCCCGGCGAAGGGGTACTCCCTCGTCGCCGAATTCGGGACGGGCGCCTTCGAGGACGACCCGGCAGAACTGCTCGAACGCGTCCGGAGGTTCGATCCGGACGTGATCTACGGGCACCCTTCCGACTGCGTGGTCCTGGCGCAGGCCGTCAGGGCGGCCGATGGCGGCGTCGACGCCGACGCCGGCGTGACGCCCAAGCTGGTGGCGACGTTCGGGGAATACATGTCCGCCGGCGTGCGGGAATACCTGGAATCGACTTTCACCACGGCACGGGTCGTCGATTACTACGCCATGTACGAATTCGGAAACATTGCCGTGCAATGCCTCCACGGTGTTTACCACGTCGAGGAAAAGGTATATGTTGAAGCAGTCGGTTCGGACGGCCTCCCGGTCGCCCCGGGAATCTCCGGGGAAATCGTCGTCACCGGTCTCACCAATGACGTCATGCCGCTGATAAGGTACCGCACAGGTGATCTTGGAGCCGTCAAGGACATCACGTGCCGGTGCGGAAAGCAGGGCCAGGCGATCACCGACCTGGTCGGCCGGGGTTCCGGGGTGGTGTCCTTCGCGGACGGCACCCGGGTGCGGCTCAGCGGAGTGACGCGGATTCTTCGCCGCTACCCGCTCCTGCGATTCCAGATCGCCCGGGAATCCGAATCCGCATTCACCGTCCGGATCCAGCCCGCGCCGGATTTCGAAGACGACATGCTCCCCGGAATGCGCACCCTTTTGTCCCGGGAACTGGCGGGATGCTCCGTCGCCGTCCGCGCCGTCGGACCCGCTGAATTCCTCCCGGACAGCAGGCGCAAGACCGTCGACTACCTCGACCTGCGCGAAGCGCACTGAAAGCTCGCGGAATCCGCGTGGTTCCGCGCCGTTCGCCGGCCCCACCCCCAGGGGATCCGGTCCACCCGAAGTCCATCCGTAGAAGGGAGGTGCGCCATGACCAAGCTCGACGCGATCAAGAAGATCCAGGAGATGCGTCTCTTCGAGAGCCGGATCTGATCCCGCTCGTCCCGGGCCGGGGCCGGACCCGCAAGGGTCGCCCCCGGCCCCTCGGCACCACGAACACCACGTCCCGATCGGAGCAGGAATGACTCGCGAAGGCAGCATCGAGCCCGTCGCCTGGGGCATACGGGAGCCGGCCGTGCGCTCCCGAGCGCACTGGAGCGCCGAACAGGAGACCATCGGCCCCGGGCTCCAGGCGGTCATGCTGTGGGCCCGGTTCTGCGTCGAGTCGGCCGACGGCGCGGTCATCACCGACCAGGACGGCAACCGGGTCCTGGACTTCCAGGGCGCGGGCGGCGTCAACTCCATCGGGCACGCCAACCCCCGCTTCGTCGAGGAGATGACCCGGCAGCTGTCCGACTGGACCGCGGGAGCCTTCGGTTCGGCGGCGCGCCTGGACATGGTCCGCGTCCTGCAGGAGTACCTCGAGGCCCCGCTCGACCGGATCCAGCTCTACAGCGGCGGCACCGAGGCCGTGGAGGCCGCGCTGCGCCTGGCCAAGTCGGTCACCGGAAAGCACGAGTTCCTGTCCTTCTGGGGCGGCTTCCACGGCAAAACCATGGGCAGCCTGGCCCTGACCACCGGCAGCGCCCGGGGGCGGCTCGGCCCCCTGCCCCCCGGCAACTTCAGTGCCCCCTACGCGAACTGCTACCGCTGCCCGCTCAAGCTCACCTATCCGAGCTGCGGGCTGGCCTGTGTGGACAGCGCCCGGGAAGTGATCAAGCAGCACTCGACCGGCGCGCTGGCGGCGATCGTCGTGGAGCCGGTGCAGGGGCGCTCGGGCAACGTCGTGCCGCCGCCCGGTTACCTTCCGGCGCTCGCCTCCGTGGCCCGCGAGTTCGACGCGGTGCTGATCGACGACGAGATGATGACCGGATTCGGCAGGACCGGCGCGTCGTTCGCCTACCAGCACGAGCCGGTCGTCCCGGACATCGTCACCGTGGGCAAGGGCATGGGGGCGGGCTATCCGGTCTCCGCCGTCATCGCCTCGGCGGAGACGATGTCGGCCGCCCCGTTCAGCGACCCCAGCGCCAGCTCGTCGAGCTTCGGCGCCTTCCCCGCGGCCTGCCGCGCCGTCGCCACGACCGTCGGGATCATCCACGAGGAGAAGCTGGCCGACCGGGCCGAGCGGCTCGGCAAGCAGTTCCTGGACGGACTCCGGCCCCTGGTGGACACCGCTCCCCTGGTCGGTGACGTCCGCGGCCTCGGCCTGGCCCTGGGCATCGAGCTGGTCGTGGACAAGCAAACGAAGGAGCCGGCGGACACGGCGACGGTCCGTCAGGCGTACCTCGCGCTCCTCGAAGCCGGCGTGCTGGTGATGACGGGCGGCAACACCCTGAGGCTGTACCCGCCCCTCACCGTGGACGAGGCCCAGGCCGCCGAGGCCGTCGACATCATCTGCCGCACCCTGCGGGCCATCCCCTCGCCGGCGGCACGGACGGGAGGCGCACGATGAAGGTCGCCCTGGTGGGCTTCGGCACCGCGGGCGAGGCACGCGTCGCGGCCTACCGGACGGTCCCGGACGCCTCGGTCGTCGCCGTCGTGGACCCCTCGCCCCTGCGGCGGGCGCGCGCCGCCGCACTCCTGCCCGGCGCGACGGTCCACGCCGACCTCGACGCCCTGCTGGCCGGCCGGGCCGCCGGTGCGGTCGATGTGCTCGATGGGGTCGATGCGGTCGATGTGGTCGACATCTGCGCACCGCCGGTCTTCCACGTGCCCTACGCGCGCGCCGCCCTCGCCTCCGGGCACCACGTGATCTGCGAGAAGCCCGTGGCCTTCACCGGCGACGAGGCGCGCGAGCTGGTCACGCTCTCCCGGCAGCGCGGCAGGCTGTTCTACCCCGTCCACAACTACGTCTTCTCCCCCATGATGGAAGCGCTGGCCGAAGCCGTGCCCCGGCCGGCGGACGGCGTCCCGATGGAGCTGACGATCGAGATCCTGCGCCCCCGGCACGCCGTCGGCGTGGAGGCGTGGCAGGCGGACTGGCGCACCGACGCCGCCGTGGCCGGCGGTGGCATCCTGCTCGACCACGGCACCCACTGCGTCTACATGGCCACCCGCCTGTTCGGCGCCACCCCCGAAAAGGTCGCTTGCGTCATGCGACGGGCCGGGGGAACCGCGGCGGCCGGTGACCGTGCGGTGGACGTGCGGGCAGATCTGCGGATGGAGTTCCCGAACGGCGTCTGCGAGATCGTCCTGAGCTGGATCAGCGAGGTGCGCAGCAACCGGTACCGCCTGTCCACGGGGGCCGGAACCGTGGACGTGCTCGACGACCTGGTCGTCGTGGACGGGCCCGGCGGGCGCGTCGAACGCGGCCTGATGTCGCCGACGGCGAGCTCCACGCACGAGGAGTGGTTCGCCGCGATGTTCGCCGACTTCACCGAGGCCGTCGGTGACCGTACGAAGCGGGAGCGGCCCCTGGACGAGGCGCTGTCCACCGTCCTGATCACCGAGGCGGCCTACCGGTCGGCGCGGCAGGGCGGGCTCCCCGTAGGCCTCGGATGACGGCCGGCCTCACGCTGGGCGTGGACATCGGGGGAACCAGCGTCCGGGCCGGCCTGGTCCGGGCGGACGGCGAGATGCCGGGGCCGTTCCTGGACGTGCCGCGCGCGCCGGACCTGCCGCGCCAACTGGCCGCGATGGCCGACGGCCTGATCGGCTCGGCGTCCGCGGCCGGCCTGCGGGTGACGGGCGCGGGCATCGCCGTTCCCGGCTCCCTCGACCCCCGCACGGGCCTGGTGTCCTCCGCGCCCGGTGCGGAGGACCTCCTGGGTCTGGACCCGGCGGGCATCGACCTCGGCCCGGTGGACGTCACCCATGTGGTCAACGACGCCGACGCGGCCCTCGTCGGCGAGTGGTGGTACGGCGCGGCGCGCGGCGCCCGCAGCGCGCTGGGCGTCTTCGTGGGCACCGGTGTGGGCGGCGGCGTCATCGCCGGGGGCGAGTTGCTCGTGGGCAGCACCGGGATGGCCGGCGAGATCGGCCACATACCGCTCCTGCCCGACGGGCCGCCCTGTCCGTGCGGCGGCCACGGCTGCCTCCAGCAGCTGGCCTCCGGAACCGCGGTCGCCCGCTGGTACGCCGAGCGCACCGGCGAGAGCGTGCGGGGCGCCTCCGAGGTGGCCGCGGCGGCCCGCGAGGGCGACCGGCTCGCCCAGGAGGCCTTCGCCCGGGCCGGTCAATGGCTGGGCACGGGCGTCGCCACCGCCCTCAACCTCCTCAATGCCGAAGTCGTCGTGGTGGGCGGCGGGATGGCCGCCGCGTGGGACCTCTTCGGTTCCCTGCTGACGCGCACGGCGCGCCGCCTCGCGATGCCGGGCACGGCCTCCGCGTGCCGGATCGTCCCGGCGGCCCTGGGGCGCCGCGCCGGAGTCGTCGGCGCGGCCCTGGGCCGGCATGCGCCGACCGCCGTGGCACGCGCGCAACCTAGGCAGTTCGTCACCCTGGAGCACTCATGAGTACGAGCACAAGTACGAGTACGAGTACGCGCATGAACACAAGCACGAGTACGAGCACGAAGCTGGAGACGATGGTGCATGACGCCGAGGGCCGCGCCGCGCGGTCGGCCCTGCTGGACGAGGTCATCCGCGACGTCGTGACGCCCCTGGCCCGCGAGATCGACGAGGCCGGGCGCTTCCCCGAGGAGGCCGTCCGCGCCCTGGGCGACGCGGGCCTGCTGGCCCTCACCATCCCCCGCGAGGACGGCGGTGCCGGAGCGAGCGCCGACGAGCTCGGCGACGTGGTGCTGCGCCTCGCGACGGCCTGCGCCTCCACGGCCATGGTCTACGTGATGCACGTGACGGCGCTGAACTCGTTCCTCGCGCTCCCGGCAGGGCCTCAGCGCAGCGCGTACCTCGCGGAGATCCGCAAGAACCGCCTGCTGGTGACCGAGGCCATCAGCGAACCCGGCTCCGGCTCCCAGTGGTGGTCGGTCGAGAGCACCGCCGAGCGGATCGACGGCGGCGGTTACCGGATCACGGCCGACAAGAGCTTCTCCACCTCGGCCGGACACGCCGACCTCTACGTCGTCTCCACCCGCACCCCGGGATCCGACAACGACCGCGACCACGCGGTCTTCGCCGTCCGGGCCGACGAGGGCCGGATCGAGAGCGGGCAGTGGAAGGGGCTGGGCCTGGCGGGCAACAGCAGCACGTGGATCACGTTCCGGGCCGAGGTGGGGGAAGAGGCACTGCTCTACTCCGGTTCGCAGGGAGCGGGGCTGCGCACGTACAACGAGGCCAACCAGCCGCTCTACCACCTGGGTGTGTCGGCCGCCTACCTGGGCATCGCCACCGCCGCCTACCGGGCCTGCCTGGACCGGATCCGCACCCGCCGGTACAGCGGCAATCCCAGTGGCTTCGGCGCGAACCTCAGCCAGTACCCCGTCGCGCGCCGGCACATCGGCACCATGGCGATCCGCCTGGCGACGACCCGCGGCCTCGTGGAGGGGCTGGCTCGCGCGATCGACGGCAAGCAGAGCCTGGACGAGATGGCCGTGCTCATGACCGCCTGCAAGGTGGCGGCGGCGGAAGCGGCGGCCGACATCGCGCAGGAGGCGATGATGGCGAGCGGCGGGATGGCGTACTCCCGCGGCGCGCTGCCCATCGAACGGCACCTGCGCGACGCGCTCGCCGCCTCGCTCATGGGCCCCAACGACGACTTCTGCAAGGAACTGATCGGGCGCCTCGAGGTCGAAGGGTCTTCGTACCATGACCTCTGAGCGGCTCCACGTCGCCCGTGAGGTGGCGCGGCGGGCCTCGTCGACGGCCCTCGAATTCTTCGAACGCCCCCAGGTGCGCCACTGGTCGAAGGGCGACGGCTCCCTGGTGACGGAGGCCGACCTGGCGACCGAGGAGCACGTCCGCCGCGCGCTCGCCGAGCTCGCGCCGGGCGAGGAGGTGCTGGGCGAGGAGTACGGCGGTTCCCCGACAGGCGCGGGCCACTGGATCGTCGACCCCATCGACGGGACGGAGAACTTCCGGCGTGGCGTCCCCATCTGGGGCGTCCTCGTGGCGTGGCGCTCCGGCGGGTCCGGGGCCGATGGGTCGGGCGGGTCGGCCGGGTCGGCCGGGTCGGGCGGGGAGGTGACGGACGCCGCGGTCGTCGCTCCGGCCCTGGGGCGCAGCTGGTCGGCGAGCCGGGGGCGGGGCGCCCACGACGGCGACGGCAGGCCGCTGCGGGTCTCCGCGGTGGCCCGGCGGTCGGAGGCGTCCTTCTGCTACGGCGGAGCCCACGAGTACGAGCCGGCCGAGATGGCCGCCTTGGGTGTCTTCGCCTCGGGTTTCCGCACGGCGTGGGGCATCGGGAACTTCTACGCGCACATGCTGGTCGCGGAGGGTGCCGCCGACGGAGCCCTGTCCGTGGGCACGTCGGTCTGGGACGTCGCGGCACCTTCGCTGATCGTCGCCGAGGCCGGCGGTACGTGGTGCGACCTCGGGGGCAGGCATGACCTCGGGTCGGGGGCGCTGCTGACGACGAACGGGCGTATCGGCACGACGCTCCTGGAAGGCGTCCGAACGGCGTGCCCGCAGGCGGGCGGCAGCCGATGACGGAAGGAAGCACCGTGTCCTCCGATCCCGCGGCCGCACAGTCCGGATCGGCTCCAGGACCCGGAGAACCGGAGCTCGTCGCGACGAGCTCGGCCGTCGTGTACGAGAACCGCTGGATGACCGTGCGGGAGGACCGGACGCTGCGCCACGACGGGCGCGAGGGGGTGTTCGGAGTGGTGGAGAAGCCGGACTTCGCGCTCGTCGTTCCCCACGCCGACGGCGGCTTCCACCTCGTGGAGCAGTACCGCTACCCGGTGGGCGGACGGTACTGGGAGTTCCCCCAGGGCTCCTGGGAGGAGGACCCGGCCGCCGACCCGGTGGCACTGGCCCGCGGCGAACTGGCCGAGGAGACCGGGCTGCACGCGGGAAGCATGACGCACCTCGGTCACCTCTTCGAGGCCTACGGCTACAGCAACCAGGGCTTCCACGTCTTCCTCGCCGAGGACCTCACGGCGGGCGAACAGCGGCCCGAGGACGCGGAGAAGGGCCTGGTGTCCAGGTGGTTCCCGGAGGCCGAGGTCTGGGACCTGATCGCCGAGGGCACCTTCAAGGACGCACCGTCCCTGGCCGCCCTCGCTCTTTTCCAGCGCCACCGCGAACGGCACTGACGCCGGGAAGGGCGCTGAGCGCCGGGAGCGGCACTGACGCCGGAACGGCGCTGAGGCCGGTGGGCCGGGACGCCTCGTCAGGGGCGCCCCGGCCCACGCGTTTACCGGTCCTGTCCGAACAGGGTCCGGGCGAAGTACCCGTGTCGGAGTACTCCCGCGTGCTCACGATCGTGAGCAGCTGAAGCGCCGTGCACCGCACCGGACTTGGCTCGCTTCCCTGCGGACCGGGCCGGGACACCGAGATCCTCGCCGCCACCGCGCGCCATCGGCGCTCACGGCCCCGCCAAGCTCACCCTCGCGCACGTCGGCGCTGAAGCAGGAGTCTCCCGGCAACACTGTCGCAGCGCTTCGGCTCCAAGCGGGGCCTGCTGCTGGCCTTCGCCGCGGACGCCGCCGCCGACGCCGCCGCGCCCTACCGGAGGGCGCGGACCGCTCACGACTCGCCCTTGGCGGCCCTGCACGCCGTCGCCGACGAGTTCGCCGGCTACATGTCCACCCCCGAGGAGATGGCCAATCACCTCGCCATGCTCCAGCTCGGCCTCTCCGATCCGGAGTTCCGCGTCCATGCCGCCGAACACACCCGTGCAGTCGACGCGGCTCTGCCAGAACTCCTCACCTGCTGAGGAGCACCCTGTGACCTTCACCACCACCGTCTTCATCGGCACCAGCCTCGACGGCTGCATCGCCCGCCCCGACGACGACATCGAATGGCTGACCTCGCGCGGCAAAGGGCCGGCGACCTGGGCTTCTTCGAGTTCCTCGACTCCGTCGACGCCGTGATCACGGGCCGCAACACCTACGACAAGGTCATCGGCTTCGGCGAAGAGAACTGGCACTACGGCGGCCGCCACGTCGGCGTCCTGAGCACCACCCTTCCCGAGGACGCCGACCCGCGCATCACCGTCTACCGCGACATGCACAGCCTCGTCGCCGACCTCGACCGGCGCGGGATCAAGCACGTCTATCCCGACGGCGGACGCCTCATCCAAAGCTTCCTAGGCACCGGACGCGTCGATGCGTTCACCATCAGTGTCGCCCCGGTCCTGATCGGCGCCGGCCACCGTCTCTTCGGCGAGCTGACCGAGGACGTCCCGTTGCGCCTGGACTCGACCGCCGACGTCGGCGGCTTCGCGCAGCTGCGCTACACCGTGGAGAAGTAGCGGCGCAGCCGGGCGGGCGGGGCCGGTGTTTCGACGCGCCGGGCCGACCGGCCGGGCCGGCCGTTCAGGAACCGCCGAGCCGGCTCGTGGCGTCGAGGCGGAACGCGGTCTCCGCAGGGACGACGCTCCGCAGGGCGGCCTCGATCCCGTACGCGCTTCGCGCCCGGCGCCGCGCCCCACTCCGCCCGCAGTTCGCCGAACACGACGGCCGAGCGGTCGAGGGCGTCGCGGCCGTGTGCGGTGAGCCGGACGAGCTTGCGGCGCGCGTCGCCGGGATCGTCGGTGCGCTCCGCGTAGCCCAGGGCGAGCAGCCGGTCGACCGTCTTGCCTGCAGCCTGTTCGGACACCCCGAGGCGCCGCCCGATGTCGCTCGCGGTCGCGCCCCGGACCCCGAACGCCTCGACGCCGTCCGCCGGTTCACCCTCCAGGTCCTTGCCGCCTCGGGCGCGGTGAGCGAGGAGGAGCTGGCGGCTTTCCAGGCCCACGGCTACACCCGCCGCAACGCCCTGGAGGTGGTCCTCGGCATCGGTACGTACACGGTCTCGACGCTCGCCAACCGCCTCACCGGCGCCGCGTAGGGGGGAACGGCCGAAGGAACGACCGAGGGGACGGCCAAGGAACGGCCGAAGGAACGGCCCAGGGAACGGCAGGCAGGGGCGCACGCCGACCGCCCACCGCTCCACCCACCGCTCCACTCACCGCTTCGGTTCCGGGCGAGCGGGCCTGCTACCCGGTCTAGGCCAGAGTGCCGCAGTTTGTCTTGTAGCGGGCCACGACGTAGCCGTCGATCTCGCCGCCCCAGTCGACGCACTTGCCCTTGGCGTCCAGGTAGACCGGCCCCGCGTACGAGGTGTAGAAGCCGTACTGCTCCTGCTTCGACTTCAGCTCGCTGTTGCGCTGGATCCAGGAGCCCACCCACAGCCGCGAGCCGGACGAGGTGTTCCGCTTCGTCACCACACAGTTCTTGCCGGTGGCAGCGTTGTAGGCCAGGTAGACCGTCCCGCGGCCGGGGATCGGTATCTGGTTGACCTGCGCGTATCCGGCGCCGCACTCCCGGTTGTACGCGGCGGCGGGGGCCGGAGCGGCGACGGCCGTTCCGGTGCCCACCGCCAGTGTGGTGACGGTGGTCGCGGCGGCGAGTAGGGCAGCTCCCGCAACACGGGTACGTACAGCACGCTTCATTGTGTCCTCCGTGGAGTCGCAAGTCGCATGGTGTCGGTCGGTGTCGGCTGACGGACGCACACGGATGTGCGGGTACAGCCGTCTCCGTGCCCACACAGACACGCCGCACCCCAAAGAGGTTGTGCGCCCCTTCGTCCCCACCACCAGAACCGGCCACCACGAAGAAGCGACGCGGGTCCCGCAGGCTGAGGGCCGCCGGGAGGACCGCCAAGAGGACCGCCGGGCCGCTCCACCTGCGCCACTTCCCGGGGGCGTTACGTCCGCGGGGACAGCGCCGGCGCATCCCAGGCGGGCCCGACGGAGAGGTAGGTGGTGCGGTGGAGGAGGTCTCCGGCCCGCAGTTTCTGCGTTCCCCACTTCAGGCCGTCGTTCCGTGCCGTGTCCACGCTCTCCAGCGTGTGGAACGTCCTGGTGTCGATGATCAGTCGCCGGAGCCACGTATCGGCGTCCAGGTCGACGGCCGTGCCGGTGCGCCCGGTGCTGTCCTTGACCCCTTCCGTCACCCGCACCCCGGGAATCCCGGTGAGGACCTTGAACAGCGCGGCCCGCAGCTGCGGTTCGGCGGGTGACCGGGCGAGCAGGTCCTCGATGCCGTCGAAGAGCGCCTCCGGTACCGACTCCACCTTGTTGACCTTCCCGACGAGCCGGTCCCGCAGCGCCGCCTGGTCAGTGGGCAGCTTCTTCAGCTCGTCCCACATGATCGGATTGCGACCGATCCAGAAGGACGTCCCCGCCACCTCCCCCTGGGAGTGCTCCCGGACCGGGCCGTTGCCGAACTGCCCGCGCTCGCCGTTCCGGCTCAGCCAGACGGTCTCGTACGACTCGTCCCGCTGGTCCTTCTCGACGCTCCGGCCCCACTGAAAGG
Organism: Streptomyces sp. URMC 124; assembly: GCF_051386455.1. Taxonomy (NCBI): domain Bacteria; kingdom Bacillati; phylum Actinomycetota; class Actinomycetes; order Kitasatosporales; family Streptomycetaceae; genus Streptomyces; species Streptomyces sp. URMC 124. Next base: position 26,551 of record NZ_JBPQTS010000003.1, on the reverse strand, counting down.
TCCGCACCTTCCAGTACGGTGCCGCCCCCATCTCCGTCCCCGGCGTCGTCCCCGTCCCCGTCGCCGTGCCCGTCCGCTCCGCCGCCGGGGAAACCTGCGCGCCGCCGTCCCCGGAGTCCGACCAGGGCTGGAACGCGACCCCCAGCGCGATGGCCACGACCGCCGCCACCGAGACGAACACGGGAAGGCGTCGCCGCCACGTCCGTACGGGCACGACCGCCGCCGCCACCGGCTCCCATTCGAGCTCCACGGCCGACGCGTTCTCCTCCGCCCGGCCGTCTCCTTCTGCCTGGCCTGCTGCCGACCGGACCGCGGCCAGCGCCGCGGCGACGGCGGCCGCCGAGGGCGGCGCGACCTTGCCCGCGGACTTCAACCGCCCGGCGCCGGGGAAGTCGAGGAAATCCGCGTCGTCCGTGTTCCCGTCGTGGTTCCTGTCGTGGTTCCTGTCGTGCCCGGTCATGCGAGGTCTCCTGTCAGGGAAAGCGGGGCGAAGGTGCCGAGCGCCGCGCGCAGCCGGGTGCGCGCCCGGTGCAGCCGGGACCTGGCCGTACCCGCGGGGACGCCGACGACGGCCGCGGCCTCGGTGGGGCTGAGCTGCTCCCACGCGATCAGGAGCAGCAGCTCCCGCTCAACGGCCGGCAGCTCGGCCAGGGTCCGGCGCATCAGCGGCGCGACCGCCGCCGCGTCCAGCCTCCGGTCGACGGCGTGCCACGGGTCGCTGCTCGCCTCGCCGGCGAGCGCGGCGGCGGCCACGGGACGTTCGCGCCCGCTCCAGTGCGCGGCCAGCACGTTGCGGGCCACTCCGAACAGCCAGGCCCGGACCGGCCCACGGGCCGCGTCGTAGGTGCCGCGCCCCGCGTAGGCCCGCAGCCACGCCTCGGCCAGCAGATCGTCCGCCGCGCCGGGCGCCCGGCGTGCGAAGTAGCCGTGCAACGCCCTCGAATGGCGCTCCACGAGCGGTTCGAAGGCCGACGCGTCGGTTCCCGAGCGCGCCAGCAGTTCCTCGTCCGTCGCCACGGACCTCCCCTTCCACGGGCCACGCCTCCCGCGGCCCCCACCCCTACTTGCACTGGCCCCACAAAAGCGTTCGCGCCCGCCCCGCGAGGGCCGGTTCGAGCAGCCGCTGCAGTGGCGAAGGACCGAGCCGGCTCGCGCACGCCAGACCGCACCTCCCCTTCACTCCATGCACCCTGCTGTTGACCCTCTGTTGCTGCTTGAATGCTCTGCGCGCCGCGCGTGCTGCGCACTGCTGCGTCGCGCATGAGCCCGGTTGTCATCGAAGGAGACTGACATGCATCTGAGGGTGGGAAAGAACCGACGAGTGGCGCTCGTGATCTCCGCACTCATGATCGCGGCAAGCGGTCTCGCCCAGGGAACGGCTTCCACCGCACGGGCTGCGTCGCCGACCCCGACCGGAAAGCCGGTGAAATCCGTGCCCGCAGTAATGGAGGCCTGCCATGGAGAGGGGTCGGTCCCCCTCGGGGCCGGCTGGATCCACATCAGGGCCAACATCTCGATCGCGGGGCACCCGGGGTACCGGCAGCACTACCAGGGATTCGTCTCGAACGGAGGTGACGCCACCTCCATCGCCGTTCAGGTCAAGGGATGGGAGGGCAGCCAGCTGAAGTGGTACGGGCTGGGCGCGACGGAGAACAAATTCGAGGGGTTCGTGCCTTGGGGGTACAGCCTGGCCACGCCCGAGATCAGGGTGCTGAACACCGGCTTCAAGATTGACCCATTCGTTCGTTTTAACTGTTGAAGATGTGCACGCCAGGGCAACCGGATCAGCGCCCGCCCGCCGAGCCGACTGCCACGTCCGTTCGGCCCTGAATCCCTCAGTTCTCGCGCCGAGCAGTAAGGAGTGTGAACGTTCTGCACATACTGAGCGCCGTTCGTTTCCGCGCTCGTTGAGCCCACTATGACGCAACCACCACCCGGATACGGCCATCCCCAACCACCCCCGCCGCCGCACCCGTACTTCCTGAGGCCGGCCCGGCGCTGGTGGCAGCACCCGGCGCTCGTCATCGCGGCCCTGACCGTGCTCCCGCCCGGCGGGATCGCGCTCGCGTGGCTCAGTCACTGGAGCCGGACGAAGAAGATCACTACCACCATCCTCGCTGCCCTTTGGTTCGTCACCCCGTTCCTCGGCGACCCACCGAAGGACCCGAAGAGTGACGCCAAGCCGAAGGCCGTTGCGGCCGCGCCGTCCGCGAGCCCGACTCCCAGGCGACCACCCAGTTTCGTGGGTCAGAACCTCAGGGCAGCCAAGACCGCCGCACACTCAGCCGGGTACGGCGCCATCTCGCACGACGCCTCGGAAAACGACGCCGGACAGTGGGACGACGACAACTGGAAGGTGTGCTTCCAGACCGTGGCGGCCAAGAAGGCCGGCACGATGCCCACACTCGACTTCGGCGTGGTTCGCAAGGAATGGCCGTGCCCGGCAAAGGACGACGAGCCTATCCCCTACCCGAAGATGCCGAAGGTCGTCGGCCAGACCTTCGCAAAGGCGTCCACGACGCTCAAACCGTTCGCGTTCAAGGCGATCAAAGCCGAGAGTGCCTACACCGACATCACCCTCCCCGCGACGGTGAACGACTGGACCGTCTGCTTCCAGAAGCCGGAAGCGGGCAAAGAGATCGAGTATCCGAAGCGCACCACGGCGCATCTCAAGCTGACCGCGCCCGGCACAGCATGCCCGAAGACGGAATCCACCAAACTGCATCCGGATCCGGATCCGCTGCCGGTGCCGCCGCCCAGCACGGGCGATGCCCACTCCGGTGACTCCGGTGACTCCGATGACTCCGGTGCCACCTCGTCCGGCGCCCCCTCCAGCTCCACCTCCTCCGGCGGCTCCGCCAGTTCCTCGTCGTCCGGCGGCTCATCCGGCTCCGGCGGGGGCGGCAGTGCCGGCACGGTTACTCCCGGCGCCTACTGTTCCAGTCCGGGATCTACGGGCGTGAGCAAGAAGGGCGTCGTTTACACCTGCAAGGGCCCTGGTCAGGACCGCTGGCGCCGCTGAGCGTCAAAGCACCCACCCCGCAGGCCGAGCCGGGTGCGCCGGGCGGGGCCGACGGGCCGCCGGCCCCGGGCGCGCGGTGAGCCGTCCCTCACCGCGCGTGGCGGCCGCAGCTGCGGGACGGTGGAGACAGGGAGGTTCGCGCCCGGGGCGCCCCCGGGCACCTGCGACCCGGGAGGTTCTCATGGACCCACAAGGTCTGGCCAACGCCGCTACCCCGGGGAAGCTCGGCGGCTATCTGAGTAGCCTGCCGAAGCTGCCGGCGACCCACCACACCGGGCCGGCGACAACGGTCCGCACGATGGTGCACGACGGTCACCGGATCGTCGTCAGCACCCGTTACGAGATCACCGTGGACGGCCTGCCGATCGGCGCCCATCTCGGCGTGGACCCGAACGGCCAGGTGCACTGCCACGCGCTGCCCGCCTACCAGTTCCTCTCGGCTCTCGACGCGGTGCGCGCGCTGATCGACAACTACCCCGAGGAGTTCCCCGCCGACCCGGCCGAGCCCGAGGGTGGCGGCCATGGCGGAGGCCACGGCGGTGGCCACCATGACCACGGCGACGGCCACAGCCACGGTGGTGGCCGGCACGAGCACGGAGGTGGCTGAGATGGCCGTCGTCCGGAAGAACATCCTCAAGGACACCGCCATTCGCGACGCCTACATCTCCGGCGTCAAGCGGCTCAAGGCCGAGGACTCCACCTTCTCCAGCACGGACTTCGGCATCGCGGGCCCGCCTGCCCAGGTGCGCACCTACGACCTGTTCGTGATCTGGCACATCCTGGCCATGCGGACTGCCGTCCCGCCGGGCGGCGACCCGGACGTCCGCAATGCCGCCCACCGCGGGCCGATCTTCCTTCCCTGGCACCGGGTGATACTCAGCCTGATGGAGGCCAACCTCCAGCGTGTGCTGGGCGATCCGTCGTTCGGCCTGCCCTACTGGGACTGGACGCAGGACATGGAACTCGGCGACCCGAAGGACAGCGCTTTGTGGAAGCCGTCGTGCATGGGCGGCAGCGGCCCCCTTCCCTCCGGCGGCACGGTCACCGACGGACCGTTCGCTTTCGACGATCCGGACCCGGACACCTTCCGGGTCCGGATCGCCACCAACTCCTCGCTGACCCTGATCCGGACCTCGCGCGGGCTGCGCCGGGCACTCGGTGTCGACGCGTCCGACGTGCCCGGCAAGGCGGATGTCGACGCGATCTTCGATGTCGGCCCGCCGACCGGCGACCCGGCCCTCGCCACGTACGACTTCTCACCGCGGAACACGAGCTCGAGCGGCTTCCGCAACCGGCTGGAGGGGTTCAACCCCTTCGGCCTGCACAACCTGGTGCACGTCTTCATCGGCCGGGACATGGGCCTGGCCTCCTCGCCCAACGACCCGGCGTTCTACCTGCACCATTGCAACGTCGACCGGGTCTGGGAGGGGTGGATGTCCCGCAACGGCCGGAACTACCTGCCCGGCCAGTCCGCGCCGGAAAGCCTGCGCGGCCACCGGCTCAAGGACCCGATCGTCTCCCCGATCGGCTCCGCCGCGACACCCGAGACGGTCCTCGACCCGACCGCTCTCTACTCGTACGACCTGCTGCCCTGAGGGTGAGCAGGGCCGGGGGGCCGGCCAGGTGACATCCCCGGTGCGACCAGGCCGACTCGACCTCAAGCTAATCAAGTTTGACTAGTCCACCTGTCGCGGCGTACCGTGCCCGCCTCTAGTCAAGTTTGACCACTGACTGCAGGAGGGTGCTTTGCCTGACTACGATCCGGCGATCGTCGTAGAAGGCCTACGGAAGAGGTATGGGGACAAGCAGGCCCTCGCCGGCCTCGATCTCACGGTCCGGGCCGGGACCGTCCAGGGGATCCTCGGCCCGAACGGCGCAGGCAAGACCACGGCCGTGCGCGTCATGTCCACGCTGCTGCGCCCCGAGGAGGGACGTGTCGAGGTGGCGGGACTCGACGTGCGGACCCGGGCCGACGAGGTGCGCTCACGGATCGGGCTGCTCGGCCAGAACGCCGCCGTCGACGAAGAGCTCAGTGGCCGCCAGAACCTGGAGATGTTCGGCCGTCTCTACCGCCTCGGCGCGCGCCGCGCCGGCGCGCGGGCCGACGAGCTCCTGGCCCGGTTCGGGCTCGCGGACACCGGCAGCAAGGCCGTCAAGCAGTACAGCGGGGGGATGCGGCGGCGGCTCGACCTGGCGGCGTCCCTCATTTCCCGGCCGCAGGTGCTCTTCCTGGACGAGCCCACGACCGGGCTCGACCCCCGCGGCCGCACCGAGGTGTGGACCGCGGTGCGCTCACTGGTGGGCGGCGGTACGACCGTCCTGCTGACCACGCAGTACCTGGAAGAGGCCGACCAGCTGGCCGACCAGATCGCGGTGATCAACCACGGAAAGGTCATCGCGGAGGGCACGGCGGACGAGCTGAAGTCCAAGACCGGCGGCGACCGCATCGACGTGGTCCTGCACGACACGGCCCAGCTGACGCGCGCGGCCTCCCTCCTCCCCGGCGACGTGGTGGTGGACGAGGACCGGCGGCTGATCAGCGCCTCGGTCACCGACCGGATGGCCGCGCTGACCGAGACCGTACGGGCACTGGAGGCTGACAGCATCGAGGCGGAGGACATTGCGGTACGCCGACCGACGCTCGACGAGGTCTTCATGCATCTGACGAAGGACGACGCCGCATGAGTACAACCTACGGAGTGAACACGGCGCAGGGCACGGGCTCAAAGCTGAGCTGGGCGGCCGCCGACTCCTGGACGATGACCAGGCGCGAGCTGGCCCACTGGGCGCGCCAACCCGTGCAGGTGGTCGTCGGCCTGGTCTTCCCGGTGATGATGTTGCTGATGTTCAGCTACCTGATCGGCGGCGGGCGGGGCGTCGACGGGGACTTCAAGGCCTACCTGGTGCCCGGCATGCTCACCATGACGATGGCCTTCGGCCTCGAGGCGACGATGCTCTCGGTCACCCAGGACCTCGGCAAGGGGGTCATCGACCGGTTCCGCTCGATGCCCATGAACTCCGGTGCGGTGCTGGTCGGACGGAGCGTCGCCGACATGCTGCAGTCGGCGGTCGGGCTGACCGTGATGATCGCGGTCGGCTACGCGATCGGCTGGCGCTGGCACGAGGGATTCACCTCCTTCCTGGGCGCGGTGGGACTGCTGTTGCTGCTGCGGTTCGCGATGCTGTGGATCGGCATCCACCTGGCGATGGTCGCGGGCAAGCCGGAAATGGTGCAGGCGGTGCAGATCCTGGTCTGGCCGGTCAGCTTCCTCTCCAATGCCATCGCCTCGCCGGAATCGATGCCGGCGTGGCTGGGCGCGATCGTGCAATGGAACCCGATGTCGGCGACGGCCACCGCGGTACGCAACCTGTTCGGCAACCCGGGCGCAGGCGGCGACTCCTGGGCCACAACCCACGCGGAACTCCTCGCGGTGGTCTGGCCGCTGGCCCTGATCGCGGTGTTCTTCCCCTTGGCAGTAAAGCGGTTCCGAGACCTGAGCCGCTGACAAACCCGGCCCCCCGGTCTCCGGTCTGTTGAACCGTAGGCCGGGGGCCGGGGGCCGAGGCGTGACTGAGCGTTGCGCCTGGCGCCCTTACGGCGGTGGCTGCCTTTGCTCCAGCAGGTGCGCCCGGGCCACCATAGAGAGATGTTCGAGTTGCTGCCGGGGATCGGCCTCGCATTGCCGCATAGCGCAGGCGTTTTGCGGTTCGGCATGTCCGAGCGGGAGACTCAGTGGGCCGTCGCGACTCTGGCAGATGTGCGCGAGACCTGGGTCTGCCAGACCGGTTGGGCCTTCACAGCCTGCTATGACGGGCTGGAGCTCCTTGCTTACGGTGACTGCACGGACCGCCAGGGGCGTATCGGCCTCGACAGGGACGGTTTCGCAGGTGTCCATCTTCGCCGGTGCGGGTCCACGCCGACCGGCCCGTCCGCCGTACCGGTGGTTCTCCGGGACATCGACCTCTTCGGGTACCCGGCAGCCGAGGTGCTCGCAGCCCTGGACCCGAGCCCCCACCCCACTGTGAGGCTGCCGCCGATCCAATCCCCGACGGGCTACCTGCCGACGGTATCCTTCTCGGCCGGGTAGAAAGTGGCCTCCGGGTCCTGCCACCATGACGGATCGCGGCTAGCAAGTCCGTCCGAAATGCAGCTCGCGTTGAAGCGCGGAACAGTCCCGGCCGTGGGGGTCACTCGGTGCATCGAGATGCTCCCGGCGTGCAGTACGAGCATCCCCGGTGTGGTGGGCAGATCGCGGACGGGAATGGAAGGGTCGCCCGCCATGATGCGGTCGAGCATGTCCGGGTCGTGCAAGACCTGGTCCCGGGAGCGGACGGCGTACTGCAATACGCCTCCTTGCCGGGGGCCTGTACGTGGAGAAGGACGCTGTACTCGGAGATGTCGAAGTGCCAGTCTTGCTGGTCGCCGTCGGACTGGATCTGTAAGACCGCGGCGCCGAGCGGATCGGCCGACCGGTATACCGGGCGGCCCACCACCGCGGAGACGAACGTCAGCAGCGGCTTCCAGGCAAACAGGGTAGGCACTGGCGAGAATGGGTCGATCCGGTCGTAGGGGATATCGAAACCGTCGCCGACCGCATATGCGACCTAAGCCGAACCCATCACTGGCACCATGCCCTCCGTGACCTCCCCGCCACCACCCCCTGCCCTTGAACCATGGCGCCCCATCACGACCTGAGTCAGCCGCGCCGGCCGAGTCCATCCGCTTGTCGAATAGCTGCCCCCTGTTCCAGCGGAGGTCGTGTGCTGCGTGGCCAGGACCGGAGACCTGGCCACGCAGCGTTCCAGGTCCGGAACGGGTCAGAAGATCCCGATGATGCCGGTGGTCCAAGATCCGTCGCCGACGACGACGGGGTCCTCATGCCGGCTCGGCTGCAGGGGGTAGAAACGCAGCACTCCGGTGCCTGACGCACCACCCGCGTGGGTGGCCCAGAAGTCGGGCGTCTCCTGCCCTTTGACCGGGACGAACTGACGGTAGCCCATCCCCGAGTCGATGACCTTGCCCTGAACGTTTCCGTTGAAGGCTAGGTCCGGGATGTTATCGAGGGTCCAGCCGGCTCCGCCGATCAGCGTCATGTTCTTGGCCTCGTATGAGACGCCGCCACGGTTACCGGGCGTGCGTGAGCCCCGGTACAGGAACAACTTGCCGTAGATGTCGTCGCTGTGGTCGGCGGCCGATGTGAGGCGGCCCATGAGGTCGGGCACGCCGTCACCGTCGATGTCACCGGATGCCGCCCACTGGATCTCGTTGCCACGGGAATCGCCCACCGGAACACCCGGTCTGAGCCGGTAGGTCCCCGCCTCCGCCGCGAGGGGGCCTTCGGCCGTGCCGCTGTACACCACCAGCCGGCGCCCCTCATTGGCGATCAGGTCGTTGCCTGGCTTCCCGTCGACGTTCCCGGGGGTGAGGATCTGATGGACGTCGCTCCAACTGCCGGGCACCTCGAAACGCTGCGCGTCGGTGCCGTTGCAGTGGTGCACCGTCAGCGCAGTGCCGTTTGCGGTCTTCGCCCCGGGGAGGTCAAGGCAACGGTCCGAGGCGGCGTTGTACAGGGAGCCGTCACCCCGGTCCAGCCACTCCTGGGCCGCGGTGCCGTTGCAGTCGTACAACTGAACGGCCGTGCCGTCCACGCCCTTGCCACCTGGAACGTCCACGCACTTGCCGAGCGCCCTCAGGCGCCGGTCGGTCAGCTGGAAGTCCTGGGCGGCGGTGCCGTTGCAGTCCCAGATGCGGATGCCGGTCCCGTTGTCGTTCTTGCCGCCGGCGAGGTCCACGCACTTGCGGCCCAGAGCGACGAGCGGTCCGTCGTTCTTTCCTGCCGGGCGGATCAGCTCCTTGCGCCGGCGCGTCAGCGGCGCCCCGTTGCCGTCGCCCGGGTAGAGGTAGACCTTGTTGCCGATCTTGACGAAGTAGTCCTCGTACCCGTCCTTGCTCACCCCTTCCGTGGCGCTGATGAAGTCGCCGCGATGGGCGATCCGGGCGCCGTTCCAGCCGCCGGCGTCCACGACCCGTGCCTTCTTGACGCTGCCGTCACCGTTGCCCCCGTAGAAGCGCAGGTTCCCCTGCTTGTCGGTGGCGAGCAGGTCGACGTACCCGTCGCCGTCCAGGTCACCCGGCAGGTCGCCGTCGACGCGCCCTTCGGCGTTGTGCACGAAGTCCGGCTGGTCGGTGACGATCAGTGTGGTGTCGGACCTGGGCGAGTCGCCTCCGTCGTACGGGGAGAGGTTTCCCGCCCTGTCCACCGCCTGGACGTGCAGGCGGTTGTTGGGCCAGAGGCTGGGTGTGACCGAGACGGCTGCCGTGCCGTCCTTGTCGGCCTTGACGAAGGTGCCGCCCGCGCACAGCTCGTTGGAGGCCGGCAGTTGCTTGTTCAGGGAGTAGCAGAAGCCGTCCAGCCCGAACCGGTCGCTGGAGGTGAGCCGCAGCTTGCGGTCCTTGCGGGCCGCGACGACGGGCTTGTCCAGCGGGAAGCCGTCCGTCGCGGTCACCGTCGGCTTCGCCGGGGCCGACTTGTCGACGTTGAAGCCGCACTGCGGGGTGTCGGGCGAGTCCTCGATGCCGTCCCGGGCACGGACGTGCCACTTGTACCGCTTGCCGTCCTCGAGCCCGGAAACCGGAAGCGTCACCTGCGCGGTGCCGCCGGAGCTCACGGTGGCCTTCGGTGCTGACACGCCCTCGCCGCCGTACTCCCACACGGCGAAGGCCGCTGTCACCTGGCCGCCGTCCGGGTCGGACACCTTGGCGGCCAGAGTGAGGTCGGTACGTCCGACGGTCGGCCACGCGGCCGGGTCGGAGCTGCACGACATCTCGCGGCTGCCCGATCCGCCGGAGCTCCACGGTCCCTGGTACCAGTGCGCGGAGTCGACCTTGGGGGGCCGGTTGTAGGTGACTTCCAGGTGCGGGTTGTTGTGTATCTTCTTCCAGCTGCTGACCTCGTCCTCGTGGTCGGGGGCCGCGCGCAGCCCGAGCGTGACCTCGGACTCGTTGCCGTCCGCGATCTTCTGCACCAGGTCCTTCAGAGCGGCGTTGCTGAAGTCCTCGCCCTGCCCGCCCTTGCATTCACTGCCGTCGCCGGTCCAGCCGTGGGCGAAGGTCTTGGTCTGCAGGGTCTTGTTCCACTTGGGCTGGTTGTTCCAGGTGGTCGACGAGGAGATGGATCCCGTCCAGCCGAAGTCGACCGGGCTGGCCGTGCAGGACCAGGAGTAGCTGTTGAGGATGTTGAACGTGGAGCTGACGATCCTCGCTCCGCCCAGGCCCTTGGTGTTCATCTGGAAGTAGGAACGAGCCGTGCCGTTCGTCCAGTCCTCGTGGCCGACCCGGGCGAGCTTGTCCTTGAAGCCGCCACCGTTCCAGAAGGAGGTCCCGTCCAGGGAGCCGCCGTTTTTGTAGGCGATGGTCCAGTTGTTCCGCCCTCCGCCGGAGAAGATGGGGTCGATGACGACCGGGAAGACCGTTCCGGGGTCGTTGAGGAACCGGACGTCCGGGGCGATCCGCAAGGTGTCGTCCACGACCTCCGTCGGCATTTCCACCACCTTGGACGGAGGCGCCTCCTCCTGGAGCGCCACCGCGCTCCGGGTGAGACGGGCTCCTGTTCCGCCGGCTGTCTTCCGCCCGCCCGAGGAGTCCCACATGACGGGGGTGGGGGCGGTGAAGAGTTCCTTGCCCGCCCCGTCGGTGACCTTCAGGTTTCCCTTTCCGTCGGCCTTGAGCTCAGCTCCCTTGCTCTTCAGTCCGTAGGAGATCCTGGCCAGTTGCGGGTTCGCAGCCGCTTCCCGGCTCTTGACCACCAGGTGCTGGGCAAATCCGTCGACGTCGGCCTGAACGCGCAGGTCCACCTGTGGCAGGACCTCCGGATACACGGCGGTGTTCCCCTCCAGGCGGGGCTCGGGCAGTGCCGCAGGCCACTCGATCGAGAGAGAGGCGCCGTCCTTCTCCATGGTGGCGAGCGGGGAACCCCCACCGCCCGAGAAGGACAGCCCGAAGGTGGCTGCTGCCGGCCCCACGCGCCCGTCGGCGCGTTTGCGCAAGGTGGCGTCGGCCTCCTTCCAGGCACCGTCGACCTTGGCGAAGGCGGGACGGACGTACTGCTTCCAGGTGGAGGTGCCGTCCGGGTTCGCGAACACCTGTGTGGTCTCGTCCCGTCGGCTCAGCACCTCGACGGGGCTTCCCGTCTCGGCCGCCGTACGGGCGGCACGGCTCTCGTCGTCGACGGGGTCCTGTTCTGCCGCGCGCGCACTGCGCTCGGCCGGTACCGGCGCGGCCACCGCCGGAAGAGCCACCGCCGAGGTGGCTCCGATGGTCAGTGCGACGGCCGTCGCGGTGAACGGCCGCAGCCGTCTGCGCCGCCGCGGCCCGTCCGGGCCGGGCAGGTCGGAGGAATAGTGCATCGTCGTTTCTTCTCTCTGACGGAACGGTCAGTGCCGCTCGTCCGTGCCGCCCCGAAACGGCAGCGGCATCAACCAGCAGGTGAACAGCAGGTGGGCGGTCGGCATGATCAGCAGCACCCAGCCGAAACCGAAGAACAGGAAGACCAGCAGGGGAATGCTCAACAGCCCACTCGCCAAAAGGCGGAATTCTCCCGGCTCCATGCTCTCCCTGCGGCCCGAGATGACCAGAAGCAGGCAGAGCGACGGCAAGCCGACCATCGCGAAGGTCCCCGGTCCGGCCGAGAGCCAGATCCCGAAGGACTCCCAGAAGGGCAGCACTACGGAGAAGTCCGTCGAGCTCGGGTCGGCCACCCGGGGGGCCGTCGCCGAAGCGACGGCCCAGGCGACCACGAAGACCGCGGTGTAGCGAGCTGTGCAGTCCAGCAGCCACCACGACAGTCGGCGCCGCCGGTCGGCAGGGCCGATCCTGTTCACCCGGACTCCGGCGTGCACATCGTCTTGTTCGTCGGCACGGTCCACGACCGGTTCATGTTCGGCCAGGGCGGGAGGGAGGGATAGCCGCTGGTGTTGGCCATCTTGTCGACGCCGATGTAGGTGGGCACGTCAACGTTCCTGCGGTATTGCACAGCTTCCATATCCGGGTAGGCGTCTCCCTGCCGCCTGACCGTTATCGTCGACTCATTGGCCGCGATGGTGAGGTCGTTGTCGACCGACCCGATGCTCAGCAGGGGCTGTACGGCGTGCAGGCCGAGATTCAGCCGCTGTGAGTTCGAGTCACGCGTCTGCAGAACGTTCTTACCGAACAGGGTGAGGTTCTTCGTGAGCGTATCCAGCTCGCCACCACTGTCATCGATGATCAACTGGTTGGCGTCCACCCGCTTGGACGCGACATCCACTTCGATGGGTGCGGCGTTTCCTCCTTGCGCGTAGGAAGAGATGTACGTCTTCCGCGGCAGGGTGTGAGACGGCGCGATCTTGAAGGTCACATCCCCTGAGGCGGTGTCCCAGAAGAGCACCATGCGATAGGCCTTCTCGGCAGGATCCGAGGAGAAACCGCGGTCGTCACCCATGAGCCATCCCGGCATACCGGGGATGACCTTCATCGCTTCACGAGTGTGAATGAAGTAGCGAACCATGATGATGCCCCGGTCCTTGCCCTTGCCCACGTTGAAGTGCCCGAACCGGCCGCCGGCCTCCCCGCGGTCCCACATCTGCCGCCGGGCGGAGCTGTAGGACGGTGAACTGCGGGTGTAGGACCTGTACTGGCTCATGCCGTACTCGACCATGTTCAAAACCGCACCGATCTGCCCCATGCCGGGGACCATGCCGACGAGGTCCCCGATGGTGATGGCGCCACTCGGGTCGCTGTTGCTCACCGGGCTGTTGTTCGCGTACGCGTACCCGTTGGCCTGCTGCGGGTTCTCGGCGTTCAGCACCGGGTCGACGGACAAGAACCTGCCGTTGTCCGCGTCGTACTCACGCGCACCGACGTGCGTCAGGCCGGTCGATTCGTCCTTCGTGCCGCCGACGAATCCGTGGTCGCTGGGCCATTGCCCTGCAGCCGGCTGGGGGCCGCGGGCCGTGCCGAAGGGGCCGCTCGCGCGCCGGGTGAAGCGCAGTGATTCGGCGTCGACCGTCAGGTCGGGCGTGCCGTTGTGGTCATTGAGCACGTAGGACACGCCACCGTCCGAGGAGACGACGATCGTGGCGTTCTTCGCGGTGAGGAACCGCTTTCCGCTGACCTTGCCCGTCTTCGTGTCGAGCCGCAGTTCCTGGCTGTCCAGGTACAGGGTGACCGCTTCCGGGTCCCTGCGCAGCAGGCGCCGGCCGTCCGCGTCGTAGAGGAACGTCGAGGTCTTGTCCCCGATGGTGGACGAGGCCATGTGCCCCTCGGCGTCCCAGGTGATGCGCTGGTCGCCGCCGGCGGTGACGCGGCGGACGGTGTTCCCCGCCTTGTCGTACTCGAACGAGTCGCTGCGGGCACCGGGTCCCGTGATGCCGACCGCGGTCATGGCGTGCGGCAGGGACGTGCCGGGCTTGGGGTAGGCGTAGGCGCGCCGGACGTCCTTGCCCGCCTCGCCCGCCGGGTCGTGCCGCGTCTCGGCGGTGCGGTTGCCCACCGAGTCGTAGGAGTACGAGTACCAGTACGGGTCCGTGCCGCCGATCTTCGGCCGGGTGTCGCCGGACGGCCGGGTGGAGCAGTCGTCGGCGGCCGTCCAGGCGTCGGTCAGACGCCGGGCGAAGTCGTGGACGAAGCACTGGGTGTCGGTCGTCTTCTTGTCCTCCCGGTCGTTGCGGATGCGCGTGACGTTACCGATGGGGTCGTAGGAGTAGGCCTTGTGGTCGATGGTCTGCGGGCCGTCCGCCTCGCGGTCCTCGGTCACGCCGCCGAGGCGACGCGTGTCGGTCTCGTAGGTGAAGGTCTGGACCGTGCGGCGGCCGACGGTGCCCAGGACGGTCTGCAGCAGGTCGCCGGACGGCGCGTACTCGTTGCCGAGGGAGTAGACGCGGCTGCCGCTCAGCGTCGTCGGCAGGCCGAAGTCCGTGTAACCGTGCCGGATGGTCTCCGCGGGCAGTCCGCCGCCGGCCGGGAAGACGGTCTGGGCGGCCAGCCCGGTGTTCGGCGTGTAGACACTGGTGAAGGTGTAGCTTCCCGCCAGCTTGCCCTCGGCTTCCGGGACGGTGACGGTGGATCCGGTGGCCCGGCCTCCGTCGTCGTATCCCGTGACCGCGACCGTGTACGCGTTGCCCTTCTCGTAGCGGGCGGAGGAGGTCAGCCGGCCCTTGCCGCCGGGCAGGGTGTCGTACACCCACTCGGCGCGCTTCTCGCCGGACTCGTTCCCCTCGCGCACGCTGGTCCTGCGGCCGAGGTCGTCGTAGGTGGTGGCGAGTGTGTGTCCGAGGGCATCGGTGACAGTGGCGACCTGCCCATCGGGGGTGTAGGTCATCCGGATGGTTCCCTTGTCCGGGTCGCTGCTCTTGGTGCGCCGTCCCCGCAGGTCGTACTCGGCCGTCCAGGTGTTGCCGACGGCGTCCACCAGCCTGGTGAGGCGGTCGGCGGAGTCGTAGCCGTACTTGGTCGCCTCGTACGAGCCGGCGGGGGCGTCGAGCACGGGCTTGCCGCCCTTGTACTGCCGGACCTCGACCGGCTTGCCCCGCACGTTCGCCACCGTGAGGGTGGCGGTGCCGCCCCCAGGGGGAACGGTGGCGGTCCAGTTGCCTCCGTAGGAGGTGGTGGAGCGCCACTTCTCGACGTTCAGCGATGCGAAGACCGTTGCCGTGGGCCGGCCCTGGCCGTCGAACTCGGTGATCGTCTGCTGTGGCACCTTGTTGTCGGCGACCGCGAGGATCGTCCCGGTGGTCGCGCCGCCGTTGTAGTACTCGGCGTTGGCCTTGTACGTCCGGCCGTGGCTGTCGTAGAAGGTGTCGGTGATCAGCCGGCCCTTGCCGCCGTGGGCGTCGGTCTGCGTCTGGCGCGTGCGCAGCAGTCCGTCATAGAGGGTGATGGCCGTGCGGTACTTGCCGTTCTCCAGCAGCGTCTTCGACGTCACGGCGGTCGGTGCGGTGCCCCGGACGTCGTAGGAGAACAGCACGTCGGCCGGTGCGGAGGTGCTGCGGCCCGGCTTCCAGGCCGCGACGAGCCTGCCCAGGGCGTCGTACTGCTGCGTCGTGGTACGGCCGTTGACGTCCGTGGCTTTGGTGGTCGCGCCACGAAGGCCGTCGGTCTCGGCCGTGGTCACGTACCCCTTCGGGTTCGTGGTGGTGATCTTCGTGGGCTGAGCACCTGCGGCCGGCGCGTAGGCGGTTCGGGTCCTGCGGCCCGCCGCGTCCGACTCCTCCACGACACGGCCGACCGCGTCGTACGCGTGGGTGGAGGTGGTGACCACGACCGGCTTGCCGCCTTCGAAGCGGTCGAGTTCCTCCACCTTCGTCGGGTTGGCCTTGCCCTGTACCGGCGGCTCGCCGTGGGCCCGCCCGTCGTAGGACGTGCGGATCTCGTTCAGGATGTTGCCCTCGTCGTCGGTGGTGCCGCACGACGCGGAGGTCCGCCGGAGGGTGGACGGGTAGCCCAGGAGCCAGTTCTCCTTGTCGTAGGCGAAGGTCGTGCGGGTGCACATCTCGTCGCCGGTGACCGCCGTGTCACCCTCGTCGGAGGTGGCCACGATCTGGCCGTGGTCGTCGAACTCATGGGCCGATCTGGTGGTGCGCCAGGTGCCGTCGGACAACACGTCCCGGGTGATCTCCTGCTCCGCTGCCACGAGGTGGGCGGTCAGATCGGTGGTCCCGTCGCGCTTTTGTGCCGCGGTCTTTCGCGACCAGGGGCGCTTGATGGCGGCCTTGGCCATCTTTCCGCCGTCGCCGTCGTACGTGGCGTTCTCCAGGGTGAATCCGGCGTACTCAAGGGCGTCGGTGACGGAGGTGCCGGAGGAATCGGTCACCTTGTCCCCCTCGATGCCCCGCAGGAACACCGACTCGGTCAGGGTTCGCCCCGCCGTGCCGGTCCGGGTACGGACCTTGCCGTAGCCGCGGAAGTCGCTGTACGTGCGCTGCTTCTCGGGCGTGAACTCGCTCGTGTCCTTGGCCCAGGCGATACCGCCGAGGTACTCGTACGCCGTGACCTTGGGTTCCTGGCCGCCCACCTTGTCGTTCTCGGTGACGTCGGTCACCACGTACTTGTGGAACCAGTCCTTCACCGGGTCGACGGCCGCCTTGGGCGTCCAGTACGTCGGGAAACAGCGCTTCGCGTTGGACTGGGGCTCCGGCAGCTTGCCGGCGACGCACTCGGGGGCCGAGTAGCGGACCAGGGTGTCGGCGCCGGTCTCCGAGCTGATGCGGGTGATCCGGTACTTGTTCATCGGCGGACGGCCCTCGGCGGCGTCCACCCGGTTGGGCATCAGGGTGCCGCCGAAGGTCACCCGGGGCATGCTCAACGGCGTTCCGCCGGCCTTGCCCGTGCGGGTGACGCCGGTCAGCCACAGCGAAGGCCCGCCCGCATCGCCGACGCCCGGGAAGGAGTGCCCGAGGGCCCAGGTGTCGACGTCCTGGTAGGAGTCGCCCTTCAGGGCCTGGGTCGTGACAGCGGTCAGGCGCTTCTTCGACCAGAAGGAGGGCGAGCCGTTCATGCACTCCTTGTCCTTCTCGCAGAACTGGTCGAAGGGCGTGTCCGGCCAGTTCTCCGCGCTCTTCTTGTCGAACGCGCACTCCGTCGCCAGGCAGCGGTCGGCGGTGGTGAACAGGACCTTGGCGGCAGGCTTGCCGGTGAGGGCGTCGCCCGCCCGCAGGCCGTATTCCGCGCGCGTCAGGTGCCCGCCACGCACGTACCCGGCGTCGGCCTTCGGCTTGGAGGTGTGGGTGCCGCCCGAGTTCTTGGCGTACGCGTTCGTTTCCTGCTCGTAGAAGAAGGTCATGGCATTGCCGTGGGGATCGACCACGTAGTCCAGGTTCCAGCGCCACGCCTGGTCCCGGGCGGAGTCCTTGAAGGCGCTCTGATGTCCGGGTTCGCCCTCGTGGTTGCCGAAGACCGGTGCGGTGAACGCCGACCGGGTCTCGGGCTTGCCCTTCGTCCACCCCGGCAGGCGGTTCTTCCCGAACCAGTACTGAGTGCCGGCCGTCGTGGTGACCTTCCAGTACTCGTTGTCGTCGTCGCCGTTGGCGGTGTCCTGGTCGCTGCCCTTGAGGTGCTCGACTCGTGACCCGTCGTCCGCCGCCGGCCTCCACACCCCGTCCTTGGTGTCCTTCACGAGGGGGGTGTTCTTGCCGTTGAGCGACATGACGGCGTTGTCGGAACGCCAGCACAGATCGCCGCTCTCCTTCGGCGCGTTCGAGCCCTTGCCGTTGTCCTCCTTGCACGCCATGAACTGGCGCTCGATGAAACCCGCCTCCATCGACCAGCCGTCACCGACCCAGGACGCCTGGTTGTTCGTGGCCGCGGTGCGTCCGTCGATGGCCGCCGAGGAATAGTCCAGGCCCAGCTTGGGCGCGAGGTCGCCCGGAACCGGCGGGACCTGGAGCGGGTAGCTCCAGGAGAAGCCGCCGGCGTTGCCACCGGCCTTCCAGGAGCCGGAGGGAGACAAGGACGTGGCCTTGAAGTCGCCCTGGTCGCCGGAGGGGGCCGCGGTGGCGGCCAGGACGGTGACGGCGGTACGGGAGGAAACCGCCGACCGCGGCGCCCCCGGGACGTCGACCTGCGCGGTCAGCTTCTCGTTCTTGGCGTCGTTGTGCGCCGCCAGTGGCGTCGCCGTCCGGCACTCCTGCTTGTCGGGGGTGGTCAGCGCGCAGGCGGGCAGCCGCACGAGCTGCAGGCGCGAGCCCCACCCCGCGCCGTAGGCGTCGCGGAAGGCGCTGTAGTCCACTTCGACGGAGGCGCGGCCGGGACCGTCCTGGCCGTCGCTGCGACTGACGCCGATCAATACGCCTTCCACACCGGCCTTGGTGGCGGTGGCGTGGTCGGCTATGCGCACCTTGACACGTTTCGGCCGAGTGGGCTCCCCCGCCGCCCGCGCGTCCGTCACCATCGAGGAGCGCAGAACGGTGCCGGCCGCGCCGTCGGCCGGCACGATCCGTACGGGAAACCCGTCAGCGCCCGCTGCCAGCTTGGCGCTCTTGACGGCCGCCTTGCCGTTCCCGGCGACCTCGATCTCCTTCTCGGCCGCCTTGGGCCATCGCGCCCTCGGCGACTGACCGGCCCTTGTGTCCGTTTCGCTCAGCGACCTGCCGTCGCGCCCTGCCAGCGGCTTGCCCGGTACGCTGCGCGTCTGCTGTACCGCCCGTGGCTTGAAGTCCTTTCGGCCACCGGCCGCAGCGATGTCGGCCGGCAGCAGCGACACGGTCATGGCGCCGGCCAGCACCGCCCCCAGCACGGAGGCGGCGCCGCGGCGCCGCGCGAACCGGATCGCTCTGCCTCCGGCCGTCACGAGAGCGTCCAACGCCACACCTGGCCGGGTGCCGTACGTGCCTTCGTCCACTGCTGCACGCGGGCACCGGACCGGAGCGAGGAGTTCTCGACCTCCAGGGCCTTGCCGCTGTTCCTGTTCACGATGCGGCCGGGGTTGTGCGAGTCCAGCTCCCACAGTTGCGTCTTCAGGCCGTCGCGGCAGTCCCACGTCTGGGCCGGAGCGCCGTCGTCCTTACGGGAGTCGGCGATCTCCAGGCACTTGCCGCTGTCGGTGTCGGTGATGCGGTACTCGTTGGTGAACGTGACCGGGCCGGTCGGGTCCGAGCCGGAGCGTTCCGCCGTACCGGCCCACCGGATCTTCCAGTGCCCGGAACCACAGTCCCCCTGAAGAGCGCGGGCACCGTTGGACTTGCCGTCACCCTCCACCACCAAGCACAGGCTGCTGTTGGTGTTGGTGACGACGGTCGGTGGTACGGGAACGACGTCCGCCCGGCTGACGGTGGAAGTCACCAGGACGGCGGCCGCACTCACCGTCGCCACCGTGGCCAGCTTCGCGATGAACTGCATCGGGACTCAATTCTTTTACCGGTGCCCGGCACCCCGGGACCGCACTGAATGCGTCACTCCGGTGAGCGGTTCGTCACCGGGTGCGTGCGGCGCAGTCCATCTCGCGGCCGACGGCCGGGGGAAGGGGTTTCCCTGTTTCCTTCGCAGGAGGCGCTTCGGGAAACACCGGGCGAACTGGGGCAAGACCGCCATTGGCGGCCCCTCCGGCGGGCCGTTCGCCTGCCGCCAGAGCCTCGGGCTCCGAAGGGGCTCGGTCGCGCACGCCCGAGGCGCACCACCCCGTCGGCGCGCTACCTGGAGCGATGCCACGATCGCGAACAGCTATCCTCTCGCGTAGAAATGGGCGCGCTTGTGCGGTTGCTCAGGATGTGTCGAGGGGCTGGCTGGCGCGCGGGGCGGTTCGCGTGCCGAGGGGGGAACAGAAGTGGATGGCATAGGTCGTGATCTCGGCAGCGGAGTCGCGGGGGCTCCTCCGCCGGCCCCGGAACGCGCCGGGGAACTGCTGCGCCGGCTCCGGCGCGAGCAGGGCATCACGCTGGCCGAGCTGGCTCGCCGGGCGTTCTACAGCAAGGGCTACCTGAGCAAGGTCGAAAACGGTGAGAAGCCGTTGACGTACGAACTGGCCCGGGTCTGCGATCAGGTGCTGGCGACGGGCGGGCTGCTGGCCGGTGCTCTTCCCCCCGCAGCAGGATGTGACGCCGGGGGCAAGGCGCGGCAGGACGGCACGTGTCCGTATCCGGGGCTGTCCTCGTTCGGCATCCGGGACGCACGGTGGTTCTTCGGGCGGGAGAAGGCCGTCGCGGATCTGGTGTCACAGCTGACCGAGCGGCTTCACACGCCGGGGCCCCTTCTCGTCATGGCGCCGTCGGGGGCCGGGAAGTCATCGCTGTTGCGGGCGGGCCTCCTGCCGGCCCTCGCGCGCGGTGTGCTGCCCGTCACCGGTTCGCAGGCATGGCCTGTCGCCCTGCTCACGCCGGGCACACGCCCCCTTGAGGAACTGCTGGACCGTATCGCCGCAGTGACCGGAGCGTCCCGCCGGCTACTGGAGAAGGCGGAACGGGAGGGAGGGGACGCCCTCGCCGTCACCGTCAGCGCCGCCGTGGATGCTGCGCGCGCCCCTGCCGGCCCGGATGCCGGGGACGGCGGCGATGCGCGCGGCGCGGTCAGCGAGGAGGACGCCGCTCTGGTCGTCGTGGTCGACCAGTTCGAAGAAACCTTCATGCTGTGCTCCGACGAGAGGGAGCAAGAGGCCTTCGTGCAGGCGCTGCTCGCGCTGACGAGGCCGCGGACGCCGGGCGCACATCTCCCCTCGGCGCTCGTCGTCCTCGGGGTGCGATCCGACTTCTACGAGCGCTGTCTCGGCTTTCCGGGGCTGGCCGCGGCCATGCAACGGGGCCACATGACGATGGGGCCGATGGATGACGCACAGCTGCGCGACGCCATCACAGGACCGGCGCGCGAGGCCGGCCTGGAGCTGGAACCGGGGTTGGTCGAGATCCTGCTGCGCGACATCGGCCTCCTGCACGGCCGTGCGGCACCGGCCCGCACGACCCCGGGCGGTGCGCTCCCCTTGCTGTCCCACGCCCTGCTGAGCACCTGGCAGCACCGCGAAGGCGCCACCTTGACCGTCGACGGCTACCGGCTGACCGGGGGAATCTCCGGCGCTGTCGCCGCCACCGCCGAGCGCGCCTATGCCTCGCTTCCGCCGCACCAGCAGGAAACCGCGCGGCATGTCCTGTTGCACCTCATCCAGCTCGGAGAGGGCAGACACACGAGCAGGCCCGCCCGACGGACGGAAATCCTGCAGGCCGGCGCGGACCACCTGAAGGATGCCGACGCCGTCGTCGAAACGTTCACCCGGGCGCGCCTGCTCACCGTCGATGCCGAACACATCGAGGTGGCCCACGAGGCCCTGCTGGACGCCTGGCCCCGGCTCAGCCAGTGGATCGACGAGGACCGGTCCGTCCTGCACACCCGCCAGACCCTGGCCGACGCAGCCGCCACCTGGGAGAGGGAAGGACACGACCCCACCCTCCTCTACCGGGGTCCGCGCCTGGCCACCGCCCTCGAAGCCGCAGAGAACCCTCGTACCCGAGCGGTCCTCACCTCGACGGCGCGCACGTTCCTGCAGGCGAGCGCCGATCTCGAGGCCTCGCACAGGCGGCTGGAACAGCGGCGCCTGCGGCGCCTGCGCTCCCTGGCCTCCGGCCTGGCGGTCCTGCTCGTCGTCTCGCTCGTGGCCGGCGCCATGGCCCTTCAGCAGAGCCGTGCGGCTGGCCAGCAACGCCGCATCGCGGAATCGAGGGAACTCGCGGCCCGTGCGGACGGAATGATGCGCGAGCAGCCCGAGGCCGCCATGCTGCTCGCGCTGAGCGCCTACCGCCGCTCACCCACCACCGACGCCCGCAGCAGCCTGATCAGCGCGTACGCCCAGTACCCCGGCAGCCAGCTCACCGGGCACACGGACGACATGTGGGCCGTCGCGTTCAGCCCCGACAGCCGCCTGGTAGCCACGGCGAGCGACGACCATACGGCCAAGCTCTGGGACGCGGCCTCAGGGGGACTCGTCACGACCTTCGCAGGTCACACCGACAGGGTCGCCGACGTGGCCTTCTCCCCCGACGGCCGCCTGATCGCCACGGCGGGCCGGGATCGTACAGCCAAGCTGTGGAACGCGGCCACCCATCAGCTCGTCGCCACGCTCACCGGCCATTCCAGCAGCATCAACAGCGTGGCGTTCGGCCGCGACGGCCGCACCCTGGCCTCAGCGAGCGACGACGGCACCGTACGCCTGTGGGACGTTGCCACGCACCGTCAGACGGGACTGCTGAGCGACGGAACCAGTTCGGTCCGCCGCGTCACGTTCTCTCCCGACGGCCGCACCCTGGCAGCCGCGTACACCGACCAGCGGGTCCGGCTCTGGGACACGGCATCCCGCCGCGTGAGGGCCACCTTGACCGGTCACACCAACGCCGTGATGACCGTGGCCTTCTCACCCGACGGCCGGATGCTTGCGACCGGCAGCTCGGATCGTACGGCCCGGCTGTGGGACCTGGAGACCCACCGTTCGACAGCCACGTTCACCAGTCACCACGACATCGTCTGGTCCGTGGCCTTCTCTCCGGACGGCCGCACTCTGGCCACCGCCAGTTTCAACGACGACACCGCGCGCCTGTGGGACACCACGACCCACGAGGCCACCGGCACACTGACCGGGGCCGGGCTCATATCGGCCGTGGCCTTCAGCCCGAACGGGCAGAGCCTGGTCACCACCTCGGAGACCGGACAACGAGGCGTGTCACCCACGCTCCAGCTGTGGAACGCCTCCACGCTCGAGAAGTCCCGGACGCTCACCGGCAGCGGCGGGTCCGCCACCGCCGTGGCCATCTCCCCCGACGGCCTCACCCTGGCCGCCGGTGACTCCCGCGGCTCCGTATCCCTCTGGGACCTCGCCCACCGCAGCCTCATCACCACACTCACCGGCCACACCAACGCCATCACCGGCGTGGTGTTCTCTCCCGACGGCCGGACGCTCGCCACCACAAGCGACGACGGCACGGCCCGGCTGTGGGACACCCGTGCGCACAGGGAGACAGCCACCCTCAGGGGCCACTCGGGGACCGTCCGCGCAGCGGCCTTCAGCCCCGACGGCCTCACCCTGGCGACGGCCGGCAGTGACCACAGCACACGCCTGTGGGACACCCGCTCCCACCAGTCGGTCGCCGTCCTCGACGGCGAGCCCGACGCCGTGGGCTCCGTAGCCTTCTCCCCGGACGGCCACACCCTCGCCGCGGGAAGCCACGACACGACCGTCCGCCTGTGGGACATCCGCACCCGCACCGTGGTCGCCACCCTCGCCCGCGAGGGTCAGATGTGCCGGACGTACTCCCTCGCCTTCAGCCCCGACAGCCGCACACTGGCGGCGACCAGCTGTGATGTCACCCTGTGGGACACCGAAACCCACCAGCGCGTCACCCGGCTCACCGAACACACCGACACCACCAGCCGACTCGCCTACGCCCCCGACGGGCGCACACTGGCCACAGCGGGCTACGACCGCACCATCCGCCTGTGGAACACGCAAAACCACCGGCCCCTCGCCACACTCACCGGAACCGGCGGCTACGTCTCCGGGCTGGCCTACGCTCCCACAGGACACGTCCTGGCCACCACGAACACCGATCGCGCCATCCGCCTGTGGGAACTCGACCCGGAAACCGTCGGAAAGCGCATCTGCGCTCTCAGCCGCGACCACCGCTGGCCCCGCGCCGTCACCGGTTCTTCCCTGAAGAACCCATGCGGCTGATCCGGGAGAGCGGCGGATCCCGTCAGGCGGGAACACCTCGCCTGACGGGATCCGCACGCAGTTCCTACCAGCCGCCCCTACCGATCTCGATACGGCTCTTGAAGCCGGAGCTCCAGCCGTTGTTCGGGTACAGGTAGAGCTTCCCGGTCTCGTGCGGGCCCGAGGCGATGGCTATGAGGTCGATCTGCCTGTCATGGTTGAAATCACCGGCTGCGTAGTCGGAGATCTCGTTCCATCCTCCGGCACCGAGTTCGATGGATCCCTCAACGTCGAAGAAGGGAGCACTGCCCTTCCCGAGGGGCTGGAAGAGAAGCAGCTTCCCGGTCTTGGTGTCGGTGGCGACGAGTTCGTTCCCGCCCATGGCGTCGAAGCCACCGACCGAGATCAGCTTGTTCACGCGGTTCCAATTGCCCTTGCCCGCCAGGACGCGTTTGCCCAGGGTGTCAAGCCCCGCCTTTCCAGTGCCGGGGTAGACGAACAGTTCACCCGTCTCTGCCTTCACGGCAAGAAGGTCGTCCTTGCCGTCGCCGTCGAAGTCGTCTGCGGCGAGGTGCTTCATTCCGTTCCAGCCACCGGTGCCGATCTCGACCCGGTCGGCGAGAGTGGCCAGCCCCTTGCCGTCGGTACCCGGGTAGAGGAACAGCTGCCCGGTGTCCTTCTTGACCGCGACGAGATCAGGCTTGTCGTCACCGGTGAAGTCGCCGACGGTGAGGTTGCGCATACCGTTCCAGGCACCGGAACCGATCTCGACCCGGTCGCCAAAGGTGTCCAGGCCGGACTTTCCGGTACCCGGGTAAAGGAAGAGCTTCCCGGTGGACACCTGAACAGCCACCAAGTCCTTCCTGTCATCGTGGGTGAAGTCGCCCGTCACGAGCTCGGTCATGCCGGGATCGGCGGGTACGGGCTTGGACGGGAACGGGTCGGCGTGGTCCTTCCCGAGGCCGTTGCGCGGTCCGCAGTTGGGCCAGGCCCTCTCGCCTCTGGCCGCGAGCACCTTCTCGGCGGTGCGTATCTGCTCCTCCTTGGATGCCAGGTCGGCCCGGGGCGCATACTTCTTGCCGCCGAAGTCGGCCCAGGTGGCGGCGTCGAACTGCAGTCCGCCGTAGTAGCCGTTACCAGTGTTGATGTGCCAGTTGCCGCTGCTCTCGCACTGGGCGACCTTGTCCCATGTGGCGATGGAGGCGGCGTGCGCCGTTCCCGCGCCGCCCAGGGCGAGCACAGCGGCCAGGGGGGCGGCGGCGAGCGACGCAAGGAATGCGCGCGGACGATGAGACACGGACATGCTGAACCCGTTCGTGGAAAGGGAAAGGGAAAGGGAGGGGGTGGAGCGGCGGCGGGGTGGAGGCTGCGGGGCCGTGCGGCGATTCACCAGCCGCCCGTGCCGATCTCCACTCGGGCATCGAGGCCCTTGCCATTGCCGCGGTAGAGGTAGAGCTTTCCCGTCCGTCCGGGATCGGAGGAGACGGCGACGACGTCTCCCCGCCGGTCGCCGGTGAAGTCGGCGGCGGCGTAGTCGGAGATGCCGTTCCAGCCGCCGGTGCCGATCACGACCCGTTCGCCCAGGGCGTCGAGTCCGGCTTTGGCGGTGCCGGGGTAGAGGAAGAGCTCACCGGTATCGGTCTTGGTGGCGATGAGGTCGTCCTTGCCGTCACCGTTGAAGTCGCCCGGTGATACCACCTTGTTCATGCCGTTCCAGCCGCCCGTACCGATCTCGACCCGGTCGGCCAGGGTGGCCGGACCCGGCTTGTGCGTGCCGGGATAGAGGAACAGCTGGCCCGATTCCGTCCTCGCCGCGACGAGGTCGGCCCTGCCGTCGCCGTTGAAGTCACCTGCGGCGAGATGCTTCATGCCGTTCCAGCCGCCTGTACCGATCTCGACTCGGTCATCGAGCGTGGCCAGGCCTTTGCCGTCGGTACCCGGGTAGAGGAACAGCTGCCCGGTCTCGGTCTTCGTGGCGACAAGGTCGGGCTTGCCGTCACCGGTGAAGTCGCCGACGGTGAGGTTGCGCATGCCGTTCCAGGCACCGGAACCGATCTCCACCCGGTCACCGAAGGTGTCCAGACCGGACTTACGGGTGCCCGGGTAGAGAAAGAGCTTGCCAGTGGAAACCTGGACGGCCACCAGGTCCTTCCTCCCGTCGTGGGTGAAGTCACCGGCCGTGAGTTCCGTCATGCCCGGGTCCTGAACCGTGGGGGCCGCGGCGACGTCCATGTAGTTGCGGTCGATTTTGATCGTCGTGCCGCCGTACGTCTCAAGGACGTTCGCCTCGTACTGATGGACACGCTGGTGGTCAGCCCAGTACCCGTCCGGCGTGTAGCCGTCGGAGAGATCGGCCTTGTGGTTCCAGGCGGCAGTCCAGATGACGTCCGGCAACGCATGCGTACGGGAGCGGTACACGCCGGCGAGTTGCTGGATGGCCGCTCCGGCAGAGCTGTACACCCCCGCCCGGAAGCCGAGCTCCCGGACGCGCGCCGACCAGCCCGACAAGTAGGAGAGGACACGGGCGTGGTACGCGGAGTCGTCCCCGTAGGCCTCCATGTCGTCGTACAGCACGGTGCCGGGGACGAATCCTAGGTCCTTCGCAAGAGCGACGGCCTTGTCGGCCGCGGCGCGCCCGTCCTGCTCGGCCGTACGGGACGAGATGCGTTTCGCCTGCGTGCCCGCGTAGATCGGCAGCATGTGCCAGCCGGCCTTGGTGCGCTCCTGGACCCACGACGGCGTGAGGTTCGGCTGATGCGGGCAGCCGATCGACGGGCCGCCGATGTAGATGCCGACCCCTCGGTAGGGGGAGCGTGCCCAGGCGGCCATTGCGGAGGCTGACGGGGCGGTGCAGGCGTCGAAGGCCTTTCCGGTGAAGCCGGTGCTGGGCGTCGCCGCGGCGGCCTGAGCGGACAGGGCGGGCGAGGACGGTTCGTGGAGGGCCCCGGGAGTCGCGGACGGTCCGGTCCGTGCGGTGGCCAGGACGTTCCGCACGGCGTCGGGGGAATCCTCGTAGGCGGCGGTGGCCAGCAGGCCGGCGCCGTCGAAGGCCACCCGTACCTCGTGCTCGTCGTCGGTGGGCAGTGCGCCGGGGACCTGGTGGCCGGCAGGGACGTCGACCAGCGGCATCCCGGTGCGGGGAACCGCTCCGTCGAACGGCTCGAGCACCACGGCCTCCGTCTTGGCGGTGACCAGGTGGGTCGGGCAGTCCTGGCCGGAGCCCGGGTGGCCGAGGTAGAGGGTGTGCCGGTCGAGCCGTACGCAGGTATCCGGGTGCTCGTCGAGGTTGACGACGTTCCAGTTGGCCGGGAGGTCGAACGTGAGCCCCCGGTAGGTGACGGGGGAGGCCGGTGCGCCGGACGGGGACGAGGGGCGG
>NZ_JBPQTS010000002.1:0-103209 GCF_051386455.1 Streptomyces sp. URMC 124 | reverse complement strand
CTCACTTCCCCGCGCGCCGCGGGGCGGTCGTGGGGGTCATGGCTGGACCAGGGGGCGGAGGTCGGTGAAGCGGCGGCTGCCGATGCCGTTGACCCGGCGGAGCTCCTCGACGGAGCGGAAACCGCCGTGCTGCGCGCGGTAGTCGAGGATGTGGCGGGCCAGGACGGGGCCGACGCCCGGCAGGGCGTCCAGCTGCTCCGCCGTCGCCGCGTTCAGGCTGAGCGGCCCGCCCGGCGCCGCCGCAGCCCCGGAGGCCGCCGCAGAGCCGCCCGAGGCGCCCGGAGCCCCACCCGGGGCCCCACCCGGGGCCGCACCCGGAGCCGCACCCGGAGCTGTCGGAGCGCCCACCACGATCTGCTCGCCGTCCACGAGGACCCGCGCCCGGTTGATGCCCGTCGTGTCCGCCCCCGGCCGGGCTCCCCCGGCCGCGGCCAGCGCATCGGCCACCCGTGAGCCGGGCGGCAGCCGCAGCACGCCGGGCCGGCGGACCTTGCCCGCCACGTCCACCACCACCGCCCCGCCGGGACGGGCGACCGCCGAGGGCACGGCCTGCGCCGGAGGGACCGGCGCGGACGGAAGGGCGGCGGCCGGTGCCTGCCGCGCGGGCACCCGCACGGTCTGCGGACGCCCGGCCAGGAAGTGGTACGCGGCGAAGGCGCACGCCGCGACCAGCACCACCGCCAGCGCCGCGAGCGTCCTCGGCTCGATGCCGCACCGCACCTGCAGCCACAGCGGGAGCCGCTCCCGCAGAGCCGGCCGCCAACCGTCCTGCCTCCACGTGCGGTTGGGCCTCCCGCGGTCCTCCCCCTCCGCAGCGTGCCCCACCGGCCGCCCCGGGAACAGCTCCCCCGCCCGCTCGCGCAGCGAAGGGCCGCCGGGCTCAACTGCGTTACTTCTCGGGCGATCCGTCATGCGCAAGACCGTAGAGCGATTCGCCCGATCCCATGCGGAGGGCCTGATTCCCGTGGATATCCCGCCAGTTGTGGATATCCGCGTCACCCGGCCGGGGGACTACTTCGGTGCCACCACCACGCCCAGCAGCCCCGGCCCCGTGTGCGCCCCGATGACCGCCCCCACCTCGCTGACGTGCAGTTCTTCCAGCGCCGGCAGCCCCTCCCGCAGCCGGTCGGCCAGCAGGGTCGCCCGGTCGGGAGCGGCCAGGTGGTGAACGGCGATGTCGACGGGGGCCGCGCCCGCGCGCTCCACCGCGATCTCCTCCAGCCGGGCGATGGCCTTGGACGCCGTGCGCACCTTCTCGCGCAGCTCGATGCGGCCGCCCTCCAGCTGCAGCAGCGGCTTGACGGCGAGCGCCGAACCCAGCAGGGCCTGGGCCGCACCGATGCGGCCGCCCCGCCGGAGGTAGTCGAGGGTGTCGACGTAGAAGAACGTGGCCGTGCCCTGGGCTCGCTTCTCGGCGGCGGCGACGGCCTCGTCGAGGGTCCCGCCGGCGTCCGCCGTCTCGGCGGCGGCCAGCGCGCAGAAGCCGAGGGCCATGGCGACCAGGCCCGTGTCCACGACCCGCACCGGCACCGGCGCCTCGCGCGCCGCGAGCACCGCGGCGTCGTACGTGCCGGAGAACTCGGCCGACAGGTGCAGCGAGACGATCCCCCGCGCACCGGCTTCGGCCGCCGCGCGGTACGCCGCCGCGAAGACCTCGGGGCCGGGCCGGGACGTGGTCACCGACCTGCGCTTCTGCAGCGCCTGGGCAACACTGCGGGCCGAGATCTCGGTGCCCTCTTCGAGCGCCTCGTCGCCCAGCACGACGGTCAGCGGTACGGCGGTGATGCTGTGCCGCTCCATCGCCCGCTGCGGCAGATAGGCCGTTGAATCAGTAATGACAGCGACATGGCGGGACATGTTCCGGAGATTACCCGCAGGGGCGCTCCGACGGCAGTACGGGCCCCGTACAGGTGATCATCCCGCGGGACCGCCGGACAGCGGGCGCCCTTATGAGGTAGTCCTCAAGAGCCAGACTCGGCTCACGGGGCCAGACCCAGCGCACGAACCCCCACGCGGGCGCGCCCGTCACCCCGCGTTCTGCTGCTCCTGCCGGCCCGTCTTCTGCCACGAATAGCCCGGCGAGCGCCACGCGTCCCGGTCCCGGTCGCGCCCGGTGATCGCCCGCGGCTCCGGCTGCTGCTCCCCCGCCGGCGCCCCGGCGTCCGCAGCGCGGCCCTGACCACCGGCCTGACCACCGGCCTGGCTTCCGGCCTGACCGCCGGCACCCCCGCCCGAGGCCTCGCCGCGCATCCCCTCGCCGCTCATCCCCTCGTCGCTCCAGTGCCGCAGCGCCCCCGCCTCCATGCGGATCTGGCCGCTCAGCGTCTCCAGGTCGTCCTCGGCGAAGCGGCGGGCGCGGTCCTGGGCGGCGAAGCGCAGCGAATCCGCCGAGTCCTTGACGCGGGCCGTGCGCTCGCGGAGCTCGGGCAGGCAGGCCGCGACGCGGGTCTTGTCCGGCTCGTCCTCCAGGCGCTTGAGGTCGGCGTCCAGCTCGTGGCCGTGGGCGCTGAGCCGCTGGAAGAGGGCGAGCGCCTCGGACAGCGAGGGGTCGTCGGGCGCGGCGGCGTGCAGGGCGTCCTGCGTGGCGCGCATCGACGTGCGCAGGGACAGGCGGAGCTGGGCTACCTCCCCGGCCGCGCCGGGCTGGGCGAACTGCCTGGCCTTCAGCCGGGTGTCCTCGACGGTGCGGCGCGCCTGGTGGACCGTGCGGTCCACTCCGCGCTTGACCGCCCGGACCGTCCTGACCGTGGCGATCACCCCGAGTGCGACGAGGACCGCGAAGATCAGTGCGACGATCACGGCCACGGCTTCCATGACGCTCCTCGGGACGATGGGGAGGGGGGACGGCGGTTGCGCTCCCCCTCCACCGTAAACGGCACGGGCAGGCCGCGGGTTCCGAACGAACCCCCAACCTGCCCGTAGGGAAGAACCCTCAGTGGCCGGACCCTACGCCGGGACGATGTTCACCAGCTTCGGCGCCCGCACGATGACCTTGCGGATGCCCGCGCCGCCCAGCGCCGCGACGACCGCCGGGTCGGCCAGCGCGGCCTTCTCCAGCTCCTCGTCGGAGATGGACGGCGGGACCTCCAGCCGCGCCTTGACCTTGCCCTTGATCTGCACGACGCAGGTCACGGCCTCGTCGACCAGGTAGGCGGGGTCGGCGACGGGGAAGTCCGCGTGCACCACGGAGCCGGAGCGGCCGAGCCGGTGCCACAGCTCCTCGGCGATGTGCGGGGCCAGCGGCGCGATCAGCAGCACCATGGCCTCGGCGACGGACCGCGGGACCTCGCTCAGCTTGGTCACGTGGTTGTTCAGCTCGGTGATCTTGGCGATGGCGGTGTTGAAGCGCAGGTTCGCCAGGTCCTGGCCGACGCCGTCGATCGCCTTGTGCAGGGCGCGCAGCGTCGCCTCGTCGGCCTCGCCGTCCACGACGGTGACCTCGCCGGTCGCCTCGTCGACGACGTTGCGCCACAGGCGCTGCAGCAGGCGGTACTGGCCGACGACGGCGCGGGTGTCCCAGGGGCGGGAGACGTCCAGCGGGCCCATCGCCATCTCGTACAGGCGCAGGGTGTCCGCGCCGTACTCGGAGCAGATCTCGTCCGGCGTGACGGCGTTCTTCAGGGACTTGCCCATCTTGCCGAGCAGGCGGCTGACCTTCTCGCCCTGGTAGTAGTACGCGCCCTCGCGCTCCTCCACCTCGGCGGCCGGGACGGCGATGCCGCGGGCGTCGCGGTAGACGTACGCCTGGATCATGCCCTGGTTGTAGAGCTTGTGGAACGGCTCGGCCGAGGAGATGTGACCCAGGTCGAAGAGGATCTTGGACCAGAAGCGGGCGTACAGCAGGTGCAGCACGGCGTGCTCGGCACCGCCGACGTACAGGTCGACGCCGCCGTGCGGCTGCCCCTCGCGCGGGCCCATCCAGTACTGCTCGATCTCGGGGGAGACCAGCTGCTCGTCGTTGTCCGGGTCCAGGTAGCGCAGCTCGTACCAGCAGGAGCCCGCCCAGTTGGGCATGGTGTTGGTCTCGCGGCGGTAGCGCTTGGGGCCGTCGCCGAGGTCCAGCGTGACGTTGACCCACTCCTCGTTGCGGGAGAGCGGGGTCTCGGGCCGGGTGTCGGCGTCGTCGGGCTCGAAGGTCCGCGGCGAGTAGTCCTCGACCTCGGGCAGCTCCAGCGGCAGCATCGACTCGGGCAGCGCGTGGGCGACGCCCTGCTCGTCGTAGACGATCGGGAAGGGCTCGCCCCAGTAGCGCTGGCGGCTGAAGAGCCAGTCGCGCAGGCGGAAGTTGACGGTGGCCTCGCCGATGCCCTGCTCCGTCAGCCACTCGGCCATGCGGGTCTTGGCCTCGGTGACGACCAGGCCGTCCAGGGAGACGCCCCGGCCGGCGGAGTTGATGATCTCGGCGTCGTACGAGTCGAAGGAGTCGGCCCAGGTGGACGGGTCGGTGCCGCGGTCGTCGGCCGGCTGCACGACGCAGCGCATCGGCAGGTCGAAGGCGCGCGCGAAGGCGAAGTCACGGCTGTCGTGGGCGGGGACGGCCATGATCGCGCCGGTGCCGTAGCCCATCAGGACGTAGTCGGCGGTGAAGACGGGCAGCTTCTCACCGTTGGCCGGGTTGACGGCGTAGACGCCGGTGAAGACGCCGGTCTTCTCCTTGGCGTCGGCCTGCCGCTCGACGTCGGACTTGGCGGCGGCCTCCTTGCGGTAGGCGGCGACGGCCTCGGCCGGGGTGGCGTGCCCGCCGGTCCAGTCCTGGTGCGTGCCCTCGGGCCAGGCGGCCGGGACGACCGAGCGGTGGGCCTCGTCCTCGGTGACCAGCTGGTGCTCGGGGGCGACGACCAGGTAGGTGGCGCCGAAGAGCGTGTCCTGGCGGGTGGTGAAGACGGTGATCTTCTCGTCGGGGCGGCCGTCGACGGCGAAGTCGACGCGGGCGCCGACGCTGCGGCCGATCCAGTTGCGCTGCTGCAGCTTGATGGCCTCGGGCCAGTCCAGGGCGTCCAGGTCCTCCAGCAGGCGGTCCGCGTAGGCGGTGATCCGCATGTTCCACTGGCGCAGCTTGGACTTGAAGACGGGGAAGTTGCCGCGCTCGGAGCGGCCGTCGGCGGTGACCTCCTCGTTGGCCAGGACGGTGCCCAGGCCGGGGCACCAGTTGACCGGCGCGTCGGAGGCGTAGGCCAGGCGGTAGCCGCCCAGGACGTCCTCCCGCTCGGCGGCGCTCAGCTCGCTCCACGCGCGCGTGCCCGGCACCTCGCGCTGCCCGCTCTCGAACTGCTCGATGAGCTCGCTGATCGGGCGGGCCTTCTTCGCGTCCTCGTCGTACCAGGAGTTGAAGATCTGCAGGAAGATCCACTGGGTCCACTTGTAGTAGGCCGGGTCGATCGTCTCGAACGAGCGGCGCTTGTCGTGGCCCAGGCCCAGGCGGCGCAGCTGCGCCTTCATGTTGACGATGTTGGCTTCGGTGGAGACCCGCGGGTGGGTGCCGGTCTGCACGGCGTACTGCTCGGCGGGCAGGCCGAAGGCGTCGAAGCCGAGGGTGTGCAGGACGTTGTGCCCGGTCATGCGGTGGTGGCGTGCGTAGACGTCGGTGGCGATGTAGCCCAGGGGGTGACCGACGTGCAGGCCCGCACCCGAGGGGTACGGGAACATGTCCATGATGAACTTCTTGGGGCGGGCCGCGACCGCGGGGTCGCCCGCCAGGTCACCGCTGGGGTTGGGCGCCTCGTACGTGCCCTCGGCGTCCCAGGCGTCCTGCCAGCGTGCCTCGATGTCGGCGGCCAGCGCGGCCGTGTAGCGGTGCGGGGCAGCCACCTCGGCGGCGGTGTTGGTCTCGCTCATCGTCCTCAAAGCTCCATCGATCGTCGTCGTCTCTACCTGCGGCACCTGCGGAAATGAAAAATCCCCTCGCACAGGAGGGGACGCCGCGCCGATGCCGACCGTGGTCACCGGTCGGTACTGATCAGCGCGGCCCGCTAAGCAGAAGGCGTACGGCACGCATGGGGTCAGGTTACCGCAGGGGCCGAAGGGCCCGCATTGAGGTGCGGGCGGGCCCTTCCCCCCCCCGGCAAGGAGGCCGTGTCCGGCACGAACGCCGTGCCGGGTGCGCTCGTCCCTCAGGTGCGGGCCGTCCGTGGTTGCTCGCGCAGTTCCCCGCGCCCCTTAGGGGGCGCGGTTCACGCCGCTCAGCGTCGGTGACCCGGGACGTACGACGTCACGTAGGAGTCTCCCGGCGTCCCCACGCCCGTGACGTCGTCGTAGCCGGGGACGGCCGCGAGCGAGCTGTCACTGCCGAAGCTGCGCAGCGACGTGGCCAGGCCGTCCCCGGCGTCCACGCCGTTCCTGTAGTCCACGCGGACCACGCCGATGCCCCGGCCCTTGCCGAGCGGGTGGTCGGTGACGTCGTGGTAGGCGGAGGTGCCGTACCGGTCGTAGAGGGCGGGGTTGGCGAAGCCGATCGGCACGCCGTGGCGGGCCTGCTGGGCGAGCGCCTGGACGCCGGCGATCACGGGCGCGGCCAGCGAGGTGCCGCCGGTGCGGTACTCGTCGTACTTGCTGCTGCCGTCGGGGAAGGTCTGCGTCTGGCCGACGAGGAAGCCGGTGCTGGAGTCGGCGACGGCGGCGATGTCGGGGCCCACGCGCATGGGGGTGGTGCCGTTCGCCTTGGCGAGGGCGTCGGGGACGACGCCGCGCTGGTAGAAGGGCTGCTGGTGGATCTTGCTGGTGCCGCCGCCGGCGCCACCGGTGAAGGCCGAGCCCTCCCAGCTCAGGCCGTCCTTGGAGAGGTCGGCCTGGTGGGTGCCCCAGCCGGTCTCCCACAAGTACTTGTCGCCCTTGCCGACGGCGAGCGAGGTGCCGCCGACGGAGGTGACCCACGGGGAGTTCGCGGGGGTGTCGACCTGCTTGCTGCCGTGCCTTGCGACGTTGTCGCCGTCGTCGCCGGAGGAGAAGTAGAAGCCGATGCCCTCGACGGCGCCGGTCTGGAAGACCTGGTCGTAGGCGGCGGCCACGTCCGGTGTCTCGTTGCCCTCGACGTCGCCCCAGGAGTTGGAGACGATGTCCGCGAGCCGCCCGTCGACGATCTTGTGCAGGGCGTCGATCAGGTCGTCGTCCTGGCAGGAGGCGCCGGCGACGTAGACGACGCCCGCGTCCGGGGCGACGGCGTGGACGGCCTCGAGGTCGAGGGTCTCCTCGCCGTACCAGCCGGAGGCGTCGCACTCCTTCTCGCCGGTGTGCGTCCAGCTGCCCGGCAGCACCTGGGAGAACTGGCCCTTGCGCCAGCTCTTGTCGCCGTTGCGCTTGGCGTACGTCTGCAGGTCCTGGGCGATGGTGGGCGAGGCGTACGCGTCGGTGACGGCGATCGTGACGCCCTTGCCGGTGAAGTTCTTCGCGCCGTACGCGGCGCGCAGCTGCTTGCCCGTGTAGCCCTTGATCGCGTACGGCGCGTGCGAGCCGTAGGCGGCCGGCAGGCTCGTGTTCACGTTCGAGCCGTAGTACGTGGAGAACGGGCCGGCGTTGCGGAAGACGGG
The DNA here is from genome assembly GCF_051386455.1 of Streptomyces sp. URMC 124. NCBI lineage: Bacteria > Bacillati > Actinomycetota > Actinomycetes > Kitasatosporales > Streptomycetaceae > Streptomyces > Streptomyces sp. URMC 124. The sequence continues at coordinate 95,686 of NZ_JBPQTS010000002.1, read as the reverse complement.
CGACGGGCCGGGGAGGGACTCGCGGTGCTTCGCCAGGCGCGGGGCGTCGTTCAGGCCCACGACGGTCAGGACGGCGCCGCCGAGGGAGGCGGGGACGGAGGCCGCGGCGGACGGCGCGTGGTAGGTGCGGCCGTCCTTGGCGTAGCGGTGGAGCTCGGTGCCGAAGGCCTTCTTCGCCGCGGCGGCGTCGCCGGTGACGGAGACGTAGTGGTCGTTGGTGCCGGTCACCTTCAGGCCGGAGGACCTCAGCCAGCCGGTGACCCCGGCTATCTGCTCCTTCGTGGCGCCGAAACGTTCCTTCGCCTGGCGTGACGTCAAGTACTTGCCGTAGGAGGGCGACGCCGGGTCGGAGACGGCCCGGGCGTAGGCGGCGAGGCCCTTCGCGTCCCGGCCGGCCAGGTAGACGCGGGCGGTGACGCCCTCCGCCGGGGCGGCGGTGCCGCGGTCGGCCGAGGGCGTCGCCCACAGCGGTTGGGTGCCCGCCAGCGTCTGCCGGTCGTGCGGGCCGGGCCCCTGCGGGGCCTGGGCCGCCAGGGCGGCGGGCGTGCCGAGCGCGAGCGCCCCGGCGGCCAGCGGCAGCGCAGCCGCCAGGGCCAGTCCGGCGCGCACGCGGGAGCGGCTTGATCTCATGGAACCCCCTGCGAAACGAGTGGTCGCGAAAGCGGGGCGGCGCGCGGCCGCACACGTGCCCGGCATGAGCACGCCCCCCAGCGCGTCACTCTTTCGGCGAACGGCTCGTCCATGGGGCATGGCAGCACCAAGAAGAGACCAAGAAGCGATCAAGGAAGCGCCACGAAAGCCCCGGGGATCGGCAGAACGGCCGAAGTGGCGCCGAACGAACCGACGTTAGCAGTGGTGGGGCCCCTCGCACCGAGGTTGTGCGAAGCGGACCGCACGCCGCCGGTGGGCTCCCTACCGTGCCGTGCCATGGACCTCCTAGAGATCTCCGACCGCACCGGTGACGTCCGCGGCCCGGCCCCGCTCGCCGCGACGGTGGTCCAGCAGCGCATAGGGGCGGACCGGCTGCCGCCGGGCGCCCCTGGCCGGCCCTGGTGAGCGCCGCGCTCCCCGAGCAGCCGGCGGTCCTCTCCCTGGGGCGGCCGCGGCTGCTGGCCGGGCTGGACAGGGCGGCCCGGCTGGACCGCAGCGCGCACCTGTCGGTGCACGGCTCGCTGCCCCGGCACACCGAGGCGCAGCTGACGGCACTGGCGGAGGAGGTCGCGCTGCGCGGCCGCGGCGGCGCGGGCTTCCCGTTCACGCAGAAGCTGCAGGCGGTCGCGCGGATGGCGCGGCGGCGCGGCGCGTGCCCCGCGGTGGTGGTCAACGGCTGCGAGGGCGATCCGTCCTGCCGTAAGGACGCCGTGCTGCTCGCACGGGCGCCGCACCTGGTGCTGGACGGGGCGCTGCTGGCCGCGGCCGCCCTCGGCGCGGGCTCGGTGGTGGTCGGGGTGACCCGGGCGGCGGCCGAGGCCTCGGTGCGGGAGGCGCTGGCGGAGCGGGGCCTGTCCGACCGGCGCGGCCCGTCCGTGCGCGCCCGGGTGGTGCGCCTGCCCGAGCGGCTGGTCTCGGGCGAGTCCTCGGCGCTGCTGCGGGCCGCCGACGGCGGGCCGCCGCTGCCGCCCGGCCGGCACGGCAGGGCCGCGCACGAGGGCCTGGGCGGGGCGCCGACGCTGCTGTCCAACGCCGAGACCTACGCCCAACTCGCCCTCGCCGCCCGCCTGGGGGCCGAGGGCTACGCGGCCGCGGGCACGGCGGGCGAGCCCGGCACGGTGCTGCTGACGGTCTCGGGCGCGGTGCCGGAGCCGCAGGTCGTGGAGGCGCCGAGCGGGGTGCCGCTCGCCTCCGTCCTGGCGGCGTGCGGCGCCGCGCCGGCCCCGCAGGCGGTGCTGACCGGCGGCTACCACGGTGCGTGGCTGGACGCGGCGACGGCGGCCGCGGCACCGGTGTCGCACCGGGGCCTGGCCGCCCGCGGCGGGGCGCTCGGGGCGGGGGCCGTGCTGCCGCTGCCCGCGGACACCTGCCCGCTGGGCGAGACGGTACGGGTCGCGCACTGGCTGGCCGCCGAGTCGGCCGGGCAGTGCGGTCCGTGCCGGCTCGGTCTGCCCACGCTGGCCGGGGCGCTGGCGGACGTCGCGGCCGGCGGCGGGCGGGGCGCGCTGGAGACCGTGCGGGAGGCCGCCGGGGCGGTGCGGGGGCGCGGCGCGTGCGGGCATCCGGACGGTGCCGCGCGGTTCGTCCTGACCGCGCTGTCGGCCTTCACCGACGACCTCGCGGCGCACGTCCTGGGCGGCGGCTGCGGGCGCCCGACGGCCGGGGTGCTGCCCCTGCCCCCGCCGGGCGGCACGGACGCCCCCGGGGACGCTCCGCGCCGCGTGGAGCGGCTGGCGGTCGACTGGACGCTGTGCAAGGGCCACGGGCTGTGCGCGGACCTGCTGCCGCAGCTCGTACGCACCGGGCCGGACGGCTATCCCGCGCTCGCGGACGCGGGCGTCCCGGACCATCTGCGGGGCCGGGCGCAGCGGGCCGTACGACGCTGCCCCGCACTGGCCCTGCGGCTGGACAAGGAGCGCTAGCGGGGCCCCGGCGGTGCGGGGCAAAGGAAAAGCGGGCCGTCCGATTCCGGACGACCCGCTTATTTCCTGTGGAGCTAAGGAGAATTGAACTCCTGACCTCCTGCATGCCATGCAGGCGCTCTACCAACTGAGCTATAGCCCCTTGTTCTGTTTTCCACCGGGATCGGTTCGGGTCGTTTCCCTTGCCGTTTCCCCCGGCGACATCGACAACATTACACGGAGACCCCCGCCACCTGCCAAATCGGCCGCCCGGCAGCACGGAGAACCTGGGCGAATGGGATAACATCGCCCACTATTCGCCCGATTTGTCACCCGTGGAACCGGAGTGCTCCTCGTGCCAGCCCGGCCCGGCCGTCCCGGCCGCCGCAGCACCCTGGCCGCCGCCGCGGGCTGTCTGGTCTCCTTCTGCCTCTTCCTGCTGGCCCAGCGGGCCTCCCACGTCGCCTCCATCGACGTCCTCGTCTACCGCGCCGAGGGGTGGACCGTGCGCACCGGCGGCGACCTCTACGCGATGCGCGCCACGCACCGCGGCCTGCCCGCCACGTACCCGCCCTTCGCCGCGCTCCTGTTCACCGCCCTGACCCTGCCCGGCACGACCGCGCTGCGCGTGCTCACCGAGCTCGCCAACCTCGGCCTGCTGCTCGCCCTCGTCCACCTCTCCGTACGGCTCGTCCACGGCCGCCCGCACGCCGCCGTGACCCTCACCGCGGCCGCCCTGTGCGTCTGGTGCGAGCCCGTGTGGCAGACCCTGCGCAACGGGCAGATCAACCTCCTCGTCGTCGCCCTGGTGCTGTGGGACCTGACGCGGCCCGCAGGACACCGCTGGGCGGGCCTGGGCACCGGCCTCGCAACAGGCATCAAGCTCACCCCCGCCCTGTTCGTCGTCCACATGGCGGCGACCGGCCTCGCCACCCGGCGGGCGAGCGGCACGGGGGCGGGCAGCGGCGGGCCGTGGCTGCGCCGGGCGGCCGTCGCCACCGCCGCGTTCGCCGCTACGGCGGCCCTCGCCGCGCTCGCCCTGCCGCACGACTCGCGCCGCTTCTGGACGGACGCCGTCTTCGCCACCGAGCGCGTCGGCCGTGCCGAGGACACCGCAAACCAGTCGCTGCGCGGCGTCCTCGCCCGGCTGCTGCACACCGGCGACCCCGGCCCGTGGTGGGCGGTCACGGCACTGGCCGTCACCGTGCTCGGCCTCACCGTGGCGGTCCGCACGCAGCTGTCCGGGCCGCGGGCCGCCGCCTGGGGCGCCCTCTCCTGTGCGGCCACCGCCCTGCTCGTCAGCCCCGTCTCCTGGTCGCACCACTGGGTGTGGTGCGTCCCGGCCGGGCTGCTGCTCGCCCGCGAGGCGGCCGCCCGCGGCAGCCGCGCCTGGTGGGCGGGGACCGCGGTGGCCGCCGTGCTGTTCTGCTCCTACGTGCTGTGGCGCGTCCCCCACGGAACGCAGGACCGGCTCGAACTCCGGCAGGACGGCCGCCACATGCTGCTCTCCGCCGGCTACCCGGCGGCCGGGGCGGCCTTCCTCGCTCTGGCCGCCGTCCGGACGGCGGGCGCCGGGCCGCACGGCGCGGCCCGGGGCGGCGTCAGTGGCCGTGCCCTCCGTGGCCGCCGTGCTCCCCGTGATGGAACTTCAGTACCTCACCCGGCATCACCACGAACGGACGCATCATCCCCATGTCCTCGTGCTCCAGCAGATGACAGTGGTACATGAACCGGCCGCGCCCCCCGCGGAACCGGCCGATCACGTTGACCATCTGCCCGGCCGGCACCTGGATCACGTCCTTCCAGCCCGCGTCGCCCTCCGACACCGGCGCCCGCCCCCCGGACTCCAGCGGCGCGCGCGTGCCGCCCAGGGCGACGTCGAAGGGGCTCTGCGGGCCGGCCGGGTAGAGGTCGCGGCTGAGCACCTGAAAGTCGATCAGGTGGATGTGCATCGGGTGCGTCGGGCCGCCCAGGTTGAGGAAGCTCCACTGCTCCCAGGCGTCGTACGTGACCATGAAGCCCAGCGCGTCGTCGAAGCTCTGGGCGGCCCTGCGGTACGTCCGCAGCTTGCCGTCCGCGCCCTTGACCTGGATCACTCCCTCCCCCGGGACCTCCACGTCCCCGGGTTCGACCCGCTGCATCTCCCACATGCCCGGGTGGGCGTTCCCGGCCGTGCCCGGCGGGACCAGCGCGATCAGCCGGTGCTCGTGCTCGGGCACCGTGTCGTGGGTGAGCCGCTCGAAGGAGCTGGAGATCACCGACGGCAGCACGAAGGGGTCGCACTCCTCCTCGTCCGCCACCCGGAACTCCATGACCTGCGGGTACGGCACTCCCGGCGCCTCGTTGACCAGCCGGACGCGGCGGCCCCGCAGCTGCCCGAAGTCGATCAGCAGGTCCATGCGCTCGGCGGGCGCGACGGACAGCGGGCCGTCCAGCGGCAGCGGGCGGGGCAGCAGCCCGCCGTCCGTACCGATCTGCCAGGCCGCCTCCCGCACCGGCGCACCCGTCTCCTCGTCCACCAGCCGCAGCGCGTAGGTACGGGCGTTGGAGGCGTTGAGCAGCCGGAAGCGGTACCACTGGGCGGTCACGTCCAGGTACGGCCAGATGACGCCGTTGACAAGGGTGTACGGGCCGTTGAAGGACCGGGTGACGTTCTTCCCGTGGGCGTCCTTGCCGACGATCACGGTCTTGTGCAGCAGCCGGCCGGTCAGCTTGCCGTCCGGGTCCTGGTCGAGGTTGCGGTCCTGGACGATCAGCGGGATCTCGCGCTCGCCCGAGGGCAGGTGCAGCGCGTCCTCCTCGGCGTCCCGCACGAGGTACATCCCCGCGAGGCCCGCGAAGACGTTCCAGCGGGTGATGTCCATGGCGTGGTCGTGGTACCACCAGGTGACCGCACGGTGGTCGTTGGGATATTCGGAGAGCTGGCTGTCGCCGGGCGCGACGGCGTTCTCCGACCAGCCGTCGTTGCCGCCGCCGGTGGGCGCGCCGTGCAGGTGCGTCACCGTCCAGGCGGGCAGCGCCGCGACGTCGGCCAGTGGTACGGCGCCGCTGCGGCCGGGCAGGGTGTCGGGCGCCGGGGCGCCGGGCAGCTGTGCGGCCTCCACGGCGGTCACCGGGTGCGGGCCGGTGAGGCGGTTGCTCCAGGTGATGCGCAGCCGGCGGCCGCGGCGCACCTCGATCGTGGGCCCCGGCACGTGCCCCTCGTAGGCCCATACGCGGGTCGGCGGCAGCTGCGAGTGCAGCCGGACCCAGGTGGCGGTCTGTTCGATCTCGATACCGCGGAGCGCTTCGGTCCGGCCGGGCCGGAGCACCGGCGGGACGCGCAGCGCGTCGAGAAAGGGTGTGAGTTCGGCTACGGCCTCTTCGGTGCCGGCCGCGCCGATGACAGTTTCGGTCACGCGGTGTCCTCCGCATGCTTCCCCCGTGCCGCCGGCCGTTCCCGGCGGCAGCTTCACCCCTCAGGACGCGTGCGTCTCTGGTGGGGTTGCCGGACAAGAAGGGAATCCGGGGAAAAAACGGGAAATCACAGGTTCCGTCGCACCGTGGTGCGCGGTCGTGTGCGTTCCGGTGCGGGGGCGTTCCGGTGCGCGCTTCCCGCCCGGCGGCCCGGGCCGCCGGGTCGTCAGGCGGTCAGGGCGGTCAGGCGGTCAGGCGGTCAGGCCGTCGCGAAGGAGTAGAACCGCTTGAGCGTGCAGTGCTCGTCCAGCAGCCGCCCGTAGATCGGCTCGCCTTCCAGCTCGCGGTAGGTCTCGATGGGGTCGCCTTTTATGATCAGCGCCCGTGCGCACTCCACGCACCAGTACTGGAAGGCGGAGTTGAGCGGTTCCATGTCACGGACGATGGGCGTGCCGCTGCCGCACCAGTCGCACTTCCGGCTGTGAGCACCCATGGGTCAGCCGTTCCCTCCCCTTCGGCCCGTCCTCCGCTCCCGACGACCGGATTCTGCCACGGGAATGTGCCGCTAAAGCAAACGATCCCGCCTCCGGTGACGGAGACGGGATCGTTTCGAACTGTGGAGCTAAGGAGAATTGAACTCCTGACCTCCTGCATGCCATGCAGGCGCTCTACCAACTGAGCTATAGCCCCGCTGTTCTCAGGTCTTCCGGCGTTTCCCCCGGCGTTCCCCGCGAACAAGAAGAACTTTAGCCTGCCACCTGCCCGGATGTGAAATCCGGCCCCGGGAGCCTCCGGGGGCGCCCCGGCGACGCTCAGTCGTCGTCGCCGAGCACCGGCTCGGGGAGCGTCCCCGCGTTGTGCTCCAGCAGCCGCCAGCCGCGCGCGCCCTCGCCCAGCACCGACCAGCAGCAGTTCGTGAGGCCGCCCAGCGCCTCCCAGGAGCGGGACTCCAGCTGGAGCAGCCGGCCGATGGTGGTGCGGATGGTGCCGCCGTGGCTGACGACCACGAGCGTGCCGTTCTCGGGCAGCTTCGCGGCCTGCTCCAGAACCACCGGGGCGGCCCGGTCGGCGACCTCGGTCTCCAGCTCTCCACCGCCGCGCCGGACCGGCTCGCCGCGCTTCCACGCCGCGTACTCCTCGCCGTGCCGCTCGATGATCTCGTCGTGCGTGAGGCCCTGCCACACGCCCGCGTACGTCTCGCGCAGCTCGGCGTGGGTGGTGACGGGCAGGCCCGTGACGGCGGCGAGCTCCGCCGCCGTGGCCGCGGCCCGTCTGAGGTCCGATGCGATGATCACGTCCGGCCCGAGGCCGGCCAGCAGCCGGGCGGCCCGGCGCGCCTGCGCCACACCGGTCCCGGTCAGCTCGATGTCCGTGGAGCCCTGGAAGCGGCGCTCCAGATTCCAGGCGGTCTGGCCGTGCCGCCACAGGACGATGCGACGGCCCCGGCCGCCGCTGCTGCCGCCGCTCAGCTCAGCTCACCGTCCACGCCGTCGAAGCCCGCCTCCGCGGCGTGCTCACGGGCGTGCTCCTCGCCCTTGCCGCGCGTCGCGACGGCGTCGGCGGGCAGCTCGATCTCCGGGCAGTCCTTCCACAGCCGCTCCAGCGCGTAGTAGACACGCTCCTCGCTGTGCTGCACGTGGATGACGATGTCGACGTAGTCGAGCAGCACCCAGCGGGCGTCGCGGTCGCCCTCACGGCGCACCGGCTTGGCGCCGAGCTCCTTGAGCAGGTGCTCCTCGATCTCGTCGACGATCGACTTGACCTGGCGGTCGTTGGGGGCCGAGGCCAGCAGGAAGGCGTCGGTGATCGACAGTACGTCGCTGACGTCGTACGCGATGATGTCGTGCGCGAGCTTGTCGGCGGCCGCCTGGGCGGCGGCCTTGATGAGCTCGATGGAGCGGTCCGTGGCGGTCACAAGCCATGCTTTCGTCGAAGAGGATGCGGGTACCCATCAAGGGTCTCACGACCCACCGGCGACTCTCCTGGGCATTACGGCCGGGCCTCCGGGGCCGGGCCGCGGCCCGCGCGGCCGCCTCCCCCGGCCCCCGCGGCCGTTCGCCCTCAGCCCTTGCGGCCGTTCGCCCTCAGCCCTTGTAGTCCTTGCCCAGGACCACGGTGACGTCCGCCGTCGTCGCGTCCTTCGCCTGCTTCACCGCGCCCGCCGGCAGCCCCAGCGTCTTGGCGACCTCCTTGGCCTCCGCCGCCCGCCGCTCGTCCGCGTAGAGCACCGCCGAGGCCGTCGCCGCGGAGCCCGCCGTACCGCCGTCGATCACGCTGTAGCCGCTGTTGACCAGCGTGATCTGCGCGGAGGTCGCGGCGCCCTTGCCGCCTGTGGCGTTCTTCACGCTCACCCGGGGCGTCGCGTTGCGGTCGGTGTTCTTCACCGTGCCGCCCAGGACCTCCTTGACGACGCCCCCGGTGGCCTTCTCGCCGAGGGTGCCGTCCTGCTGCACGGGCAGCAGCGCGGTGGCGTACGCGCCCTTGCGGGCCAGCGCTGCCATGTGGGCCAGGGAGGCACCCAGCTGCTCGGTGGAGAGCGAGGGGTCGGGGATCTGCGCGAGCGACTCCACGGTGCGCGTGGCCGAGGCGCTGTCCGTCGGCATCTTCTTCAGCACCGCCTGCATGACCTGGCCGAACCGGGCGAGCTGCTTGCCCTCGTCCTCCCCCGCCCCGCGGTGGGTGGCGTAGGCGACCGCCGTCCGACCGCTCAGGCTCTGCGCGGTGCCGCGCCGGACGAGCGGGCTGTCTCCGGGCTTCTCGCCGGGGACGTCCGTGTCGGTGTCGGTCTCGATGCCGCCGACGAGCTCGACCAGGTTCTCCAGGTAGGGGGTGTCCAGCCGCCAGCTGCCCTTGATGTCGGAGCCCAGCAGCGTGTTCAGGGCGTCGCGGGTGGCGCCGGTGCCGTCGTCCTGCACGGACTTGCCCAGCGTCGTGGAGCCCGCGCCGCCCTCCTTGGCGACGGCCAGGGTGTTCGGCAGCAGGACGGTGGTGGCCTTCTTGGTGGTCTCGTTGTCGACCAGCAGGGCGGTGGAGGAGCCGCCGCCGCGGGTCTGCCGCAGATGGACGACGATCACGTCGCGCTTCTGCCCCCCGCCGGTCGCGGCGGCGCCCTTACCGTCGTCCGAGCCGGTCAGGAACAGATAGCCGGCCGCACCGCCCAGCGCGAGGACGAGCACCACGGCGAGGGCCACGATCCGGTTGCGGCCCTTGCGCTTGCGCTCGTCGCGCCGCTCGGTGCGGCTCTCGCTGAACTTCAGCCAGTCGATGACGTCCTCGGAGTCCTCGTCGGGCTCCTCGATGAACGAGAACTGCTCGGTGCGGTAGTCCGCTGCCGCGGGGGGAGCGGCGTCACGGGCGGGGGCCTGCTCCTCGGCGTACGGCGGGCCCGCCTGCCGCGGGATCCCCTGCTCCTGGACCTGCTGCCGGGCTTGTTGCTGGGCCTGCTGCTGGACCGGCTGCTGCTGAAGAGGGTGCTGAGGAGCCTGCTGGGGGGGCTCCTGCACGGGCATGCCGTACGGGTCGTAGCCGCCCGCCGCGTCGTACCCGCCGTACCCGCCGCCCTGGGCCCCGTGGGCGGCCCCGTGCACGGGCTCCTGCGGAAGGCGGGGCTGCTGCTGGACCGGCTGACCGTACGGGTCGTACACCAGCTCGGGGGCGTCCGGGTGGTACACCGGCTGCCCGTAGGCGTCGTAGCCGTACACCTGCGGCTGATGTGCGTACGGGTCCTGTCGGTCGTTCACCGGTTCCCCTCAGTGCCCCTCGGTTCCGTGCCGCTCAGCGCCGGTAGAGCTTGCGCTTGTTGATGTAGCGCACCACGCCGTCGGGGACCAGATACCAGACCGGGTCGCCCTGCGCCACGCGCGCTCGGCAGTCGGAGGAGGAGATCGCGAGGGCCGGCACCTCGACCAGGGAGACGCCGCCCTCCGGCAGCCCGGGGTTGGCCAGTATGTGGCCGGGCCGGGTCACGCCGATGAAGTGGGCCAGGGAGAACAGTTCCTCCGTGTCCCGCCAGGTCAGGATCTGGGACAGCGCGTCCGCGCCGGTGATGAAGAACAGGTCCGAGTCGTCGTTGAGGGAGGCGAGCTCACGCAGCGTGTCCGTGGTGTACGTCGGCCCCCCGCGGTCGATGTCGATCCTGCTGACCGAGAACTGCGGGTTCGACGCCGTGGCGATGACCGTCATCAGATAGCGGTCCTCGGCCGCGGACACCTCCCGGTGGCTCTTCTGCCACGGCTGCCCGGTCGGTACGAAGACCACCTCGTCCAGGTGGAAACGCGCGGCCACCTCGCTCGCGGCGACCAAGTGGCCGTGGTGGATCGGGTCGAAGGTCCCGCCCATCACGCCGAGCCGCCGCTTCACGGGCCCTGTCTGCTCTCCCATGCGTGCAGACCCTACTGGGCGCGGCCGGGTGCCGGACCCGCAGGGACCGGCTCGCTCAGCGGTCGCGGTTGAAGCGGGTGGTGACCCACAGCAGGAGCAGCAGGATGACCAGGGCGGCGCCACCGGTCATGTACGGGCTGATGCTGGGGTGCGAGTCGACGTGCTCGCCCTCGGAGGCGAGGGTGGCGAGAGCGGTGTGCGCTGAGGCGAAGGCAGTCATCGTCGGCAGGACCTATCCGGGACGGTAGCGGGCAGAGACTTCTGCCACATCGTATGCGGGGGGTGCGGCCGGGCTCACGCCGACTCCACGCTTGCGCGCCGCGCGTCGGTCCGTCCGGCCCGCCCCGGCCCGTCCTGGTCCGTCTCAGTCCTTCTTGTAGCCGCGCAGCAGGAACCAGGCGAGGAAGACGATCCCGACGACACCGACGATGAGCACGGTGCGGATCACCCAGCCCGGCCCCGTGTCGTCCTTGGAGACGGCGAGGAGCTCGGTGACGGCCGGCTGGGCGGCAAGTGCGTGCAGATGGGGCATGTCTCCACGGTAGCCCTGTCACCGGCAGCGCCTAGGGTGGGGTCCGGAAGGTGCATTACGCCGCCGAGGGGGTCTCGATGAGTGACAGCAGCAACGGCAGTAACGGCCACGCTCCCGGGGAGCACCTGCCGGGGCGGCAACGCCGGCGCTTCCCGGACATCTCCTCGCGCGCCTACGAGCACCCGGCGGACCGTTCCGCCCTGGTGGCGCTGCGCAAGCTGAGCGGCTTCGACACGGTCTTCAAGGCGCTGAGCGGGCTGCTGCCCGAGCGCAGCCTGCGGCTGCTGTTCCTGTCCGACTCCGTGCGCGTCGGCGAACAGCAGTTCCAGCACCTGCACACGATGCTCCTGGACGCCTGCTACATCCTGGACCTGCCGAAGGTCCCGCCGATGTACGTCACCCAGGACCCGCAGCCCAACGCCATGTGCATCGGCCTGGACGAGCCCGTCATCGTGGTGACGACCGGCCTGGTCGAGCTGCTGGACGAGGAGGAGATGCGGGCCGTCGTCGGGCACGAGGTGGGGCACGCGCTGTCCGGGCACGCCGTCTACCGCACGATCCTGCTGTTCCTGACGAACTTCGCGGTCAAGGTGGCCTGGATCCCGCTGGGCAACGTTGCGATCATGGCGATCGTGACGGCCCTGCGGGAGTGGTTCCGCAAGTCGGAGCTGTCCGCGGACCGGGCGGGGCTGCTGGTCGGCCAGGACGTCCGGGCGTCGATGCGCGGCCTGATGAAGATCGCCGGCGGTAACCACCTGCACGAGATGAACGTGGACGCGTTCCTCGCGCAGGCGGAGGAGTACGAGGCCGGCGGCGACCTGCGCGACTCCGTCCTGAAGATCATGAACGTGCTGCCGCGGAGCCATCCGTTCACCACGGTGCGGGCGGCGGAGCTGAAGAAGTGGTCCGAGAGCCGGGACTACCAGCGGATCATGGACGGGCACTACCCGCGGCGCGCGGACGACAAGAACACGTCGGTGACGGACTCCTTCCGCGAGTCCGCGAACCATTACGCGGAGACGGTCCGCTCCAGCAAGGACCCGCTGATGGGGCTGGTGCGGGACATCGCGGGCGGCGCGGGGGACCTGGGCGGCCGGCTCAAGGACGTCTTCTCGGCCCGCCCCGCGGGCCCGGCGAACGGCTCCCCGAAGGAAGACCCGGGGAAGCCCTCAGGGGGCCCGGAAACGCCCTAGCGGCGACGGCCGGGAACCCTCCGGCTCCCGGCACCACGGGAAGGCCTGGCGGCCGCGCTGAGGCCGTCCGGCACCGCCGGACAGACCGGCAGGGGTTGCGCGCCGCTGCGGCGGAAGGATTTGCCGGGCCGGCGGCCCTGCTGCGGTGCGGCGGGAGGGGCTTGTCGGCTTGCTGGCCACCTCTGCCCGTCGGCAGGCTTTTTCCGCCGCCGCGGCGCTCAGCCGACACCGCGCTGTCCGGCGGTGCCGGGCTGCCGCGAGCCCTGGGGGCTACCGGGCGGCGCCCGGAGGGGCCGGTAGGGCGCCGGCGGCCAGGGAGCCGCAGACCGCGGCGGTGGCCGGATCCGTGGCGTACGGGTCCGTGTCGCCCGGCACGGACCCGACCGGCTTCTGGCCGGCGAGCAGCGGCCGCAGGTAGACCTCGTCGTCGGCCGAGCAGGACTCGGGTCCGGCCTGCACATAGCTCTGGACGACGATCAGGTGGTGCTCCTGCAGCCCTTCCCGGTCGAAGCGGAACTTCATCGCCCGCCGCACGGTGAACAGCGACGACTTGTCCGCGTCAGCGCTGCGGTCGGCCGCCGCGCTCGCCGGCCGCAGGGCGTAGACGAAGGTGTGGTCGGCCGAGACCTCCAGCGTGGCGGGCCCGCTCTCGGTGATCGAGAAGACGCCGCGGGTGCGCACGGGGGTGTCGACGAGGGCGACCTGCGCGGGATCGAAGCGCACGAGCCAGCCGGTGGCCGCGTGCCGCCCGTCGTCGGCGGGCCGGTCGAAGCTGCGGTCGAACTGGTCGAGTTGGGCGGGGTCCAGCAGCAGCCGGACGGTCCGCTGGGCGCCGCCCGTAAGGACCGCGGGGTCGAGCGCCGACTTCACCGTGTACTCCTTGGCGGCGGCGAGGGCCGCCATCACCTGGCTCTCGGAGAAGTGCTGGGTGCTGCGCGCGGCGGGCAGGTTGACCCCTTCGGTGCCGAGCCGGAACTGCGCGGCGGGGCTGCGCCCGAACAGCTCCTGCGCGCTGCCGCCGGGCACGGAGCCGTGCGGCGCGAGCGGCACGAGCGTGGCCCGCATGGGCTCGGCGGCCGGCACGGCGGGGTCCTTGTAGGGATGGCGCAATCCCATGTAGACGGCCGTGCCGAAGGCCAGGGCTATGAGGATCACCAGGACGATCACCTGGCGTGAGGTGCTGACCCTCGACCACAGGTGCCGGTTACGGACGGCGAGCGCGTGGTCACCCATGCGCTCGCTGGCGGAGAGCTCCTGGAGCCGGGCAGCGCGGACGAACGATTCGTCGAAGACGACGGATCGGTATTCGTCGTCTCCACCTGCCGGGACACCCTCGGGCGTGCCCTCAGGTGGGTCTCCAGGCCCGTCCATACATCAAGAGTAGGTCTGCCGGGGCTTCGGTAAACGCCCTGGTACACGACAAGTTCCGAAGAAAATCCGCCTGCCGTGGCCACGCACATATGTGCTGGTCACGGTGGTTGCGAGGGGTGAGCCCCTGGCCCGGACCGGGCGGTTCCCGGGCGGCTCCCCGGCAGATTCCCCCGTCGTTCAGGGCCGGGGCACCGCCGACGCCACCGGAGGCTCGGAATCCGCCGATACGGAGGGCAACGGCCCCGGCCGCGCCCCCGCCGGGGCGTCCACCCCGCTGGTCGCGGGCGGCGGACCGGAGCTCGGCCGATTGCCCGAGGAGGCGCTGCGGTAGACGGCGGCGAAGGCGAGCGCCACCACGCCTATGCCCATCACCACCGCGAGCACCCAGGCCACCGGGCGGTGCCAGCGGGCGTGCCCCCGGTAGGGCCGCCCGGGGCCGCCGTGGCGGCCGTACGGCCCGTAGGCGTCGTCGGGGTCGAGGTCGTGGGTGAGGGTGGGCCAGGTGCCCGCACGGCCCGGGTGGTACCCGGGCGCGGCGCCGCCGAAGCCGTCCTCGTAGTCGTCGTAGGGATCGTCGTCGGCGGGGCCGCCGCCGGGCCGGGAGCGCTGAGCGGACTGCGAGGTCTCGCTCTCGGCGCGGGCCCGGTCGGCGGCGAGCATCCGCTCGACCGCGGAGGGCTCGTGGATCCTCGCGGACCGCACGAACTCCTCGTCGAAGACCACGGAGGCGAAGGGATCGTCCCCGCTGCGGTAGCTGTCGGGCTCCTCGCCGTCCGGGAACGGCTGGCCCCCCACGTCGTCCGGCACCCGTCCAGCGTAGCCCCGGAAGGGTCAATCCGCGCGGCCCGTAGGGGAATTCAGCTCGCGGGAAGCCCGCCGCCGCGCACGTGGCCGTCGCCGGTGACGATGTACTTCGTCGAGGTCAGCTCGGGCAGGCCCATCGGGCCGCGCGCGTGCAGCTTCTGCGTGGAGATGCCGATCTCGGCGCCGAAGCCGAACTGGCTGCCGTCCGTGAACCGCGTCGAGGCGTTCACCGCGACGGTCGTGGAGTCCACGAGCTGGGTGAACCGGCGGGCGGCGGCCTGCGAGGTGGTGACGATGGCCTCCGTGTGGCCCGAGGACCACAGCCGGATGTGGCGGACGGCGGCGTCCAGGTCGTCCACGACGGCCGCGGCGATGTCGTACGAGAGGTACTCGGTCTCCCAGTCCTCGACGGTCGCCGGGACCACGGTGGCCGGGCTTCCCTCGGCCAGCGCGAGGACGCGCTCGCAGCCGTGCACCGTCACGCCGGCCTCCGCGAGGGCCGCGAGCGCCTTCGGCAGGAACTCCGCGGCGATGTCCTGGTGGACGAGGAGGGTCTCGGCCGCGTTGCACACGCTCACGCGCTGCGCCTTGGAGTTGACGAGGATCTCCACGGCCATGTCCAGGTCCGCCCGGGCGTCCACGTACACGTGGCAGTTGCCGGTGCCCGTCTCGATCACGGGGACCGTGGACTCCTCGACCACCGTGCGGATCAGGGAGGCGCCACCGCGCGGGATCAGCACGTCGACCATGCCGCGGGCGCGCATCAGCTCGCGCACGGAGTCGCGGCTCTCGCCCGGCACCAGCTGCACGGCGTCGGCGGGCAGGCCGGCGCCGCCCACGGCGTCGCGGATGACGCGCACGAGCGCGGTGTTGGAGGCGTACGCGGAGGAGGAGCCCCGCAGCAGGACGGCGTTGCCCGACTTCAGGCACAGGGCGGCCGCGTCGACGGTCACGTTGGGCCGGGCCTCGTAGATGATCCCGACGACGCCGAGCGGCACCCGGACCTGCCGCAGGTCGATGCCGTTGGGGAGGGTGGAGCCGCGCACGACCTCGCCCACCGGGTCGGGCAGGGCGACGACGTCACGGACGTCCTTGGCGATGGCCCGCACCCGCTCCGGGGTGAGGGTCAGCCGGTCGACGACGCTCTCGCTCGTACCGGCGGCACGGGCCTTGGCCACGTCCTCGGCGTTGGCGTCGACGATCTCCTTCGTCCGCACCTCCAGGGCGTCGGCGATCGCCAGCAGCGCCTCGTCCTTCACCGAGCGCGGCAGTGGCGCCAGGTCCGCGGCGGCGGCGCGGGCGCGGTAGGCGGCGCGGAGCACCGGGGACTGCGGCATCGGGTCGGCGAGGGGGGAGGGGAAAACGCTGCTCATGGCTCGAAGGGTAATCGCGCGGGGGCGGGGGCCACCACGTGTTCCGGACTGTGGACGCCCTGCGGCCCGCCGCTCAGAACGGGTGCACCCCCACCGGCGTGGCCGGAAGCGGGCCGTAGCCCTCCGCGATGCGCTGGTGGTACGTCTCGCGGTCGATGACCTCCAGGCCCACGATCTCCCACGGCGGGAGCCGGGCCGTCGAGCGGTGCTCGCCCCACAGCCGGAGCGCGACCGCCGCGGCGTCGTGCAGGTCGCGCGCCTCCTCCCAGTAGCGGATCTCGGCGTGGTCGTGGGCGTAGCGGCTGGTCAGCAGGAAGGGGTGGTCGTGGGCGAGCTGCTCCAGCGCCCGCCGGACCTCGGCGAGCGGCGCCTCGGCACCCGAGACGCTCAGGGTGATGTGCCACAGCCGGGACACTTCCACCGCATCGCCCCCGCCCCCGCCCCCGATGCTGGTCAGCGTGCGCGGCTCCGCCACGGCCCCGCGGGCCTGGGCGGAGGTGCCCGCAGCCGTGACCGGCGGCGTGCCTCCAGCGCGGGGCAGCGCCCCTGGGCGCCCTCGTCTCACCGGCGGCCTCCTGTTGCTCGCTGCTCCGCGTGCGTGCGGCGGAGCGGTGGTACGCGGGAAAGCGCCTGCCCGGAACGGCTCCCCGCATGTGCCTCGCATCAAAGTTGACCAGTCCGGGGGCGGCCGCGTGGCGTTTTTACGGAAAGGCCCCATGGAAAGGCTGGACTTACCACACTCCGTCGTCACACTGTCGCGCCGTGTTCGACGCCCGTCAGCGGCGCAGCACGATCCCCCTCGGCGGCGCGAGCACGATCCCTGTCAGCGGCCCCTGTCAGCGGCGCAGCACGACGAGGTCGTCGCGGTGCACGACCTCGCGCTCGTACTCCGGTCCGAGCTCCCGGGCCAGGTCGCGGGTGGAGCGGCCGAGCAGCTGGGGGATCTCCCCCGCGTCGAAGGCCACGAGCCCGCGCGCGACGGCCCGGCCGGCGGCGTCGCGCAGCTCGACCGGATCGCCCGCGCTGAACTCGCCCTCGACCCCGGCGATGCCCGCGGGCAGCAGCGAGCCGGTGCCGTCGACCACGGCCCGTACGGCGCCGTCGTCGAGCGTCAGGGCGCCGCGCGGCGTGGAGGCGTGGGCGAGCCACAGCAGGCGGTCGGCGGAGCGGCGGCCGGTGCGGTGGAAGAACGTGCCGGTGGGGCGGCCCGCGAGGGCGTCCGCCGCCTGGCTGGCCGAGGTCAGGACGACCGGGATGCCGGCGGCGGCCGCGATCCGGGCGGCGTCGACCTTGGTGACCATGCCGCCGGTGCCCACCCCGGCCTTGCCCGCGCTGCCGATCGAGATGCCCTCCAGGTCCTTCGGCCCGGTGACCTCGGCGATCCGCGAGGTGCCCGGCGTGCTGGGGTCGCCGTCGTAGAGGCCGTCGACGTCGGAGAGGAGGACCAGCAGGTCGGCGCGGACGAGGTGGGCCACGAGGGCGGCCAGCCGGTCGTTGTCGCCGAAGCGGATCTCGTCCGTGGCCACCGTGTCGTTCTCGTTGACGACCGGCACCGCGCCCATCGCCAGCAGCTGGTCCAGCGTCCGGCGGGCGTTGCGGTAGTGCGCGCGACGGCTGGTGTCGTCCGTCGTGAGCAGCACCTGGCCCACGCGCCGGCCGTAACGGGCGAACGACGCGGTGTAACGGGCCACGAGAAGCCCCTGGCCCACGCTCGCGGCGGCCTGCTGGCGCGCCAGGTCGCGCGGGCGGCGGTCGAGGCCCAGCGGGGCCAGGCCGGCCGCGATGGCGCCGGAGGAGACCAGCACGACCTCCTTCTCGCCGGTGGTCTTGGCGAGGGTGTCGACCAGCGCGTCAACGCGGTCCGCGTCCAGCCCCCCGCCCGCGGTGGTGAGCGAGGAGGACCCCACCTTGACCACGATCCTGCGGGCCCCCGCCACCGCCGCCTCGCGGGCCCCTTGCTGCTCCCCTGCCCCAGTCACTGCACACACCCCAGGTGTTTCGCCGGTCGCCCGCCTCTTCCGGGCTGCCTCAGGCCCGCAAATCTACCGTCTGGGATTGTGGTCGTTCGGCCCTGTTTTGCGATGATTGCCGTCACGGAAGATTGCTCGTGGACCAGCCCGCGTCATACGGTCGGTAGTCGACCGTTGCCCAGGCACGGTTCCCCCACGCCCACAGTCCCCCCTAGTCCGCCTGCCAGGAGCCCTCCCAGTGCCTTCTGCCGGAACAGCCTCCCGACGCGCCGTGCAGGCCGCGGCGCTGCTCGCGATGCTGGTGTTCTTCGCCACGCAGCTCGTCGGCGCGCTGCTGCCCCACGTGCCGCTGCTGATCGCCGCTTCCGCGGCGGGGCTCGCCCTCGATCTCTACCTGCAGCACCGTGACCCCGGTCTCGTCGCCGTCCTCGGCAAGGTCCGCTTCGACGTCATGGTCCGGCAGCTGCTGCGCGACATGCTGATCCTCCTCGGGCTCCTGCGGCTCCAGGGCGACGGCTCGCTGCGCGGATACGCCCCCCTCTTCGTCGGGCTCGTCCTCTTCTACGCCGCGCACCTCGCCTGCCAGGCCACCGCGATCATGGTCCGGCGCAGCCGCACGCTGCCCTTCGTGACCCGCAACATCGACACCTCAGGCCTGCGCCTGACCGCCGCACCGCCGCGCCTGCTGGCCCGCCAGCACGGCCGCCGGCTGCTGCGCTTCGCGATCCCGGCCACCGCGGGCCTGCTGGTCACCGTCGGCACCGAGAAGCCCCTGTGGGGCATGCTCGGCGTCGGCCTGGCCCTCCTGCTCGCGGCCGCCGGCACCGCCCACCTCGCGAGCTGGCTGCGCCCGAAGAAGCGCATCGCCGACGAGCAGCGCGCCCTGGAGTGGCTCGACCGCTGGCTGGCCGACTACAAGCCGACCGCCGGCATGTACTTCTCGGGCGGCACCACCTCGGCCTACCAGGCCAACATGTGGCTCTCCACCCTCGCCGCGCTCGACGGCAACCCCGTGATCGTGCTCCGCGAGCGCTTCATGGTGCAGAAGATCGAGGCCACCGACGTGCCGATCATCTGCATCCCCAAGGTCGTCCACCTGATGGCCCTGGAGAAGTCCTCGCTGAAGATGATGATCCACCCGGCGAACTCCGGTAAGACCTCGCAGGTCCTGCGGATGCCGTCGATCAAGCACGCCTTCATCAACCACGGCGAGAGCGACAAGCTCTCCAGCTGCAACCCCTACTCCAAGGCGTACGACGAGATCTGGGTCGCCGGCCCCGCCGCCCGCGAGCGCTACCAGCTCGCCGACATCGGCGTCGACGACCGCGACGTGGTCGAGGTCGGCCGCCCGCAGCTGGCCCCGATCCGGCCGTACGCGGGCGCGCCCACCCGCGAGTTCACCACCGTCCTCTACGCCCCCACCTGGGAGGGCTGGGACGGCAACCCGGGCAACACCTCGGTGATGCTCGCCGGCGAGAACATCGTCCGCACGCTCCTCGCCGACCCCAAGGTGCGCCTGCTCTACAAGCCGCACCCCATGACCGGCTCCGTCGACCCGCGCGCGGGCCGCGCCAACGAGCGCATCCAGGCCATGATCCGCGAGGCCAACGCCGCCCGCAGCGGCGCCCGTCCGGGCTCCGAGGCCGCCGCCGAGCTCGACCGCCGCACGGCCGAACTGGACCGCCTCACCACGAGCACCTTCCGCGACAGCGCGGACGAGATCGAGCGGATGATGCTCCAGGGCACGCCCGAGCCGGGCCGTGCCGCGACCGTCGAGGCCGCCACCGCCGCCTGGGAGGCCGCCTACTGGGCCTCCCTGCCGGAGTGGGAGCACCAGATCATCACCACCGCCCGCCCGGCGCTCTTCAGCTGCTTCAACGAGGCGGACGTCCTGATCAGCGACGTCTCCAGCGTCGTCTCGGACTACCTGATCAGCGAGAAGCCGTACGCCGTCGCGAACACCAGCGGCATGACCGAGGAGGAGTTCCGCACGAACTTCCCGACCGTCAGCGCCGCGACCATCCTCACGCCGGAGGCCGGCGAGGTCGCGGGCCTGCTCGCGGCCGTCCGCGACCCCCGCCTGGACGGCCTCGCCGAGGCCCGCGCCGAGCTCAAGGTCCAGCTGCTCGGCCCGTCCGACCCGCCGTCGCTCGTCCGCTTCAACGCGGCAGCGCTGGCGCTGGCCGCCGAGGCCGACGCCCGCCGGGCGCGGATGGAGGCTCGCGCCTCCGAAATCCCGACCCAGCGCGAGGCGGACGCGGCCGCCGCGGTGTAACGCCACGTCAGCCCCGCGCCCCGCCAGGGGCGCGGGGAACTGCGCGAGCAACCACGGACGGCCCGCACCGGCTGCCCCCGCATGACGAAGGCCCCCTGAGAGGTTTCCCTCCCAGGGGGCCTTACGCATGCTGCACGCTGTCGCCTGCAGGCCGTCTTCGGCTGAGCGCGCAGTTCCCCGCGCCCCTGACGGGGCACGGGGCGCGCCCCGTCAGAACGGGTTGAACTCGTCGTACTCGCGGTCCGCCTCGTCCCGCTCCGCATCTCGGTCGCGACGCCGCTGCGCCGCAGGCCGCGGTGCCTCGAGGCGGTGGTCCTCACCACGGCGGCCCAGCATCTCCGCACCGGCGGCCATCGACGGCTCCCAGTCGAAGACGACCGCGTCGTCCTCGGAGCCGATGGCGACGCCGTCGCCCGCGCGGGCACCGGCCTTCATCAGCTCCTCCTCGACGCCGAGGCGGTTGAGGCGGTCGGCCAGGTAGCCCACGGCCTCGTCGTTGTTGAAGTCGGTCTGGCGCACCCAGCGCTCCGGCTTCTCGCCGCGCACGCGGTAGAGGCCGTCCTCCTCCAGGGTGACGGTGAAGCCCGCGTCGTCGACGGCCTTCGGGCGGATGACGATGCGGGTCGCCTCCTGCTTCGGCTTGGCGGCGCGCGCCTCGCCGACGATGCCGGCCAGCGCGAAGGACAGCTCCTTCAGGCCCTGCCGGGAGACGGCGGAGACCTCGAAGATGCGGTAGCCGCGGGCCTCCAGGTCGGGGCGGATCATGTCCGCGAGGTCCTGGCCGTCGGGGATGTCGACCTTGTTGAGGACGACGATGCGCGGCCGGTCCTCCAGGCCGCCGTACTCGCGCAGCTCCGCCTCGATGACGTCGAGGTCGGTCAGCGGGTCGCGCTCGGACTCCAGCGTCGCCGTGTCCAGCACGTGCACGAGCACCGAGCAGCGCTCGACGTGGCGCAGGAACTCAAGGCCGAGGCCCTTGCCCTGGCTGGCGCCGGGGATCAGACCGGGCACGTCGGCGATGGTGTAGACGGTCGCGCCGGCCGTGACCACGCCCAGGTTCGGGACGAGCGTGGTGAAGGGGTAGTCGGCGATCTTCGGCTTGGCGGCGGAGAGCACCGAGATCAGCGAGGACTTGCCCGCGCTCGGGTAGCCGACGAGGGCCACGTCGGCGACGGTCTTGAGCTCCAGGACGACGTCGCCCGTCTGGCCGGGCTCGCCCAGCAGCGCGAAGCCGGGCGCCTTGCGGCGGGCCGAGGCGAGCGCGGCGTTGCCGAGGCCGCCGCGGCCGCCCTGGGCGGCGATGTAGGTGGTGCCCTCGCCGACGAGGTCGGCCAGGACGTTGCCCTTGGCGTCGAGGACGACGGTGCCGTCCGGGACGGGCAGGACCAGGTCGGAGCCGTCCTTGCCGGAGCGGTTGCCGCCCTCGCCGGGCTTGCCGTTGGTGGCCTTGCGGTGGGGGCTGTGGTGGTACTCGAGCAGTGTCGTGACCGACTGGTCCACGACCAGGATCACGTCGCCGCCACGGCCGCCGTTGCCACCGTCCGGGCCGCCGAGCGGCTTGAACTTCTCACGGTGAACGGAGGCGCAGCCGTGGCCTCCGTTACCCGCGGCGACGTGCAGCTCGACGCGGTCCACGAAGGTGGTCATAGCGGTGTGCCTCCTGGGGGTCCCCCCGGCCGAAGGCTGGGGGAGTGCGGGATTGTCTCTGTTGTAACGCAGCGAGGGCGGCCCCACTTCCCGGCAGGGAAGGGAGGTCCGCCCTCGCGTATCGCTCTACGGCGTCAGGATCCTAGTGGATCAGGCAGCCGGAACGATGTTGACGACCTTGCGGCCACGGTGGGTGCCGAACTGCACCGCACCGGCCTGCAGCGCGAACAGCGTGTCGTCGCCACCGCGACCGACACCGGCGCCCGGGTGGAAGTGGGTGCCACGCTGGCGGACCAGGATCTCACCGGCGCTGACGACCTGACCGCCGAAGCGCTTCACGCCGAGCCGCTGAGCGTTGGAGTCGCGACCGTTCCGGGTGGACGATGCGCCCTTCTTGTGTGCCATGTCTCCTCAGTCCCTTACTTCGCAGCCGTGGGGATGCCGGTGATCTTCACCGCGGTGTACTGCTGGCGGTGACCGATGCGCTTGCGGTAACCGGTCTTGTTCTTGTACTTCAGGATGTCGATCTTGGCACCCTTGTGGTGGTCGACGATCTCGGCCGAGACCTTGATGCCGGCCAGGACCCACGGGTCGCTGGTGACGTTCTCGCCGTCGACGACGAGCAGCGTCGAGAGCTCGACCGCGTCGCCCACCTTGCCGGTGGAAATCTTGTCAACCTCGACGATGTCGCCGACAGCAACCTTGTGCTGGCGACCACCGCTACGCACGATTGCGTACACGCGGATCTCACTCTCTCGCTAGTAAAGGGGACCTCTGATGCCAGCCGCTCGCACGGGCCGGGCCCGTGACTGTCCGAGTGGACGAGCGGCCTCTTCCGGCGGAACCGGAAGGTGTTTGCTCAGTGGCGTGGCGCCGTAACAGACACCGACCGTCAAGATTACGTGCCCTTGACGAACGGGTCAAACCGGCCCCTCGGCCGGGGAGGCCGTCTTCGCGCCGGGCACGTACGACCACGCCGAGCTCGGCACCGCCGGGCTCCACCGCGTCGCAACGGCGAGTAACCCCTACGGTGCAGCCCGGCGGTGCCGGGCTGAGCCCGACCGTCACCGGCCGGGCTCAGCCCGGAGTTCTCACTCCTCCGTAGAGGCAATCGCCTCCGCGGCCTTCTTCGTCGTCCGCTTGGCCGGGGCCTTCTTGGCCGCCGTCTTGGTGGCGGTCTTCTTGGCCGTGGCCTTCTTCGCGGTCGTCGTCTTCTTGGCCGCCGTCTTCTTGGCAGCGGCCTTCTTCGCCGGAGCCTTCTTGGCGGTGGCCTTCTTCGCGGCCGTCTTGCGGGCGGGCTTCTCGGCCGGGGCCTCGGCCTCGGCGACGCCCTCCGCATCCTCGGCGCCTTCGGCGACCGGCTCGGCGACCGGCTCCGCGGCCGGGGTCTCCACCGGCGCGGCCTCCGGCTCCGCGGCCGCGGCCACGGCCGGGACGACCACGACGGCCGCCTCGGTGTCCAACGGCGAGCCGGCGGGCGCGGAGGCCCGGCGCGTCACCCGGCGGCGCGCACGGGCGGGAGCGGCCGGGGCCGCCTCCACCACGGGCTCCACCACGGACTCCGCCACCGGCTCGGCGGCCTCGGCGACCTGCTCCGCGACCGGCTCGGCGGCGGCCTGCGGGGCAGGCGCCTCCACGACGACCTCGGGCTCGGTCACGGCGGCGGCCCGCGGCGCACCGGCCGGGGCGGACGCCTTGCGGGTCGCCCGGCGGCGCGTACGGCCACGCTTGGAAGCCGCCGACTCCGCCTCCGCGGGGCTGCCGAACCACTCCTCGTCACCGCCGACCGACGGCTGCAGCTGGGCCTCCGTCACGGCGACCGGCTCCAGCTCGGGCGCCTCGGGGGCCGGCTCGACGGCGGCGGCCGCGGGGGCCTCCACGATCGAGGGGGCCTCCTCGGCGGCCGGAGCCGCCTCGTGCACGTGCTCGTGCTCGGACGCGGCACCCGCGCCCTTGCCCTTCTTCTTGCCGCGCTTGCCGCCGCCACCACCGCCACCGCCGACGGACGCCGGCTGGTCCATGTGGACGATGACGCCGCGGCCGTTGCAGTGGACGCAGGACTCGGAGAAGGACTCCAGCAGGCCCTGGCCGACCCGCTTGCGGGTCATCTGGACCAGGCCCAGCGAGGTCACCTCGGCGACCTGGTGCTTGGTGCGGTCCCGGCCCAGGCACTCCAGCAGGCGCCGCAGCACCAGGTCCCGGTTGGACTCCAGCACCATGTCGATGAAGTCGATCACGATGATGCCGCCGAGGTCGCGCAGCCGCAGCTGGCGCACGATCTCCTCGGCCGCCTCCAGGTTGTTCCTGGTGACCGTCTCCTCCAGGTTGCCGCCCTGGCCGGTGAACTTGCCGGTGTTGACGTCGACGACGACCATCGCCTCGGTCCGGTCGATCACCAGCGAGCCGCCGCTGGGCAGCCAGACCTTGCGGTCCAGCGCCTTCATCAGCTGCTCGTCGATCCGGTACGTGGCGAAGACGTCGACGTCCGACGTCCACTTCTGCAGGCGGTCGGCCAGGTCGGGCGCGACGTGCGAGACGTAGCCGTGGATGGTCTCCCAGGCGCCGTCACCGCTGACGATGACCTTGGAGAAGTCCTCGTTGAAGATGTCGCGGACGACGCGGACGGTCATGTCCGGCTCGCCGTAGAGCAGGCTCGGCGAGCTCGTCGAGATCTGCTTCGACTTCTTCTGGATCTCTTCCCACTGCGCCTGCAGGCGCTCCACGTCACGGCGCAGCTCGTCCTCGCTCGCACCCTCGGCGGCGGTGCGCACGATCACGCCCGCGTCCTCGGGGACGATCTTCTTGAGGATGGTCTTCAGACGCGCGCGCTCGGTGTCGGGCAGCTTGCGGCTGATGCCGGTCATCGAGCCCTCGGGGACGTACACGAGGTAGCGGCCCGGGAGGGAGACCTGGCTGGTCAGACGCGCGCCCTTGTGCCCGATCGGGTCCTTGGTGACCTGGACGAGCACGGACTGGCCGGACTTCAGCGCGGTCTCGATGCGGCGCGGGCCGTTGCCCATGCCGAGCGCCTCGAAGTTGACCTCGCCGGCGTAGAGGACGGCGTTGCGGCCCTTGCCGATGTCGACGAAGGCGGCCTCCATCGACGGCAGCACGTTCTGGACCTTGCCCAGGTAGACGTTGCCGACGTAGCTGGTGGCCTGCTCCTTGTTGACGAAGTGCTCGACGAGGACGTTGTCCTCCAGCACGCCGATCTGGGTGCGCTCGCCGCTCTGGCGGACGACCATCACTCGCTCGACGGCCTCGCGGCGGGCCAGGAACTCGGCCTCGGTGATGATCGGCACGCGGCGGCGGCCCTGCTCGCGGCCCTCGCGGCGGCGCTGCTTCTTCGCCTCCATACGGGTCGAGCCCTTGATGGACTGCACCTCGTCGAAGCCGGTGCCGGGCTCGCGCTCCTCGCGCTTGCGGGGCTCGCGGACCTTGACGACCGTGCGCTCGGGCTCGTCGGCACCGGGCTCGGTGTCGAGGGCCTCACCGCTGCGGCGGCGACGGCGACGGCGGCGACGGCTGCTGGAGCTGCCCTCGGCCTCTTCGGCCTCCTCGGGCTCCTCCTCGCGGGCCTCGGCCTCCTCGGCCTCGGCGGCCTGCTCGTCCTCCAGCTCGCCCTCGGCGTCCGCGGCCTCGCCACGGCGGCGACGGCGGCCGCCACGGCGACGACGGCGCGACGGGCGCTCGCCCTGCTCCTCGTCCTCCGCGGTGACCTCGGCCTCTTCCTCGGCCTCCGGCTCCTCCTCGGCCGGGGCGGCGGCCGGGGCGGCGGCCGGGGCGGCCTCCACCTGCTCGACCTCGGCGGGCTCGCCGCGACGGCGGCGACGGCGGCGGCCGGCGGGCTGCGCCTCGACGGCGCGCTCCTCCACGACCTCGGCCTCGACCTCGACCTGCTCCTCCTCGGCGGCCGCAGCAGCGGCAGCCGCGGCGGTCTCCGGGGTCTGGAACATCGGCTCGGTGAAGACGGGCGCCTGGAAGACGGCCGTCGGGGGGCGCACGGCGCGGCGGCGGCCACGCGCGGGGGCCGCGGGCTCGGCGGCCGGCGCGGCCTGGGCGGCCTCGCGGGCGCGGCTCGCCTCCTTGGCGGCCTCCAGGGCGGCGGCGGCCTGCTCGGCGTCACCCGCGGCGACACGGCGGCGCGTGCGGCGGCCACGGGGCTCGGCGGCGGGCGCCTGCTCCTCGGGCGCGGCGACGGCCTCGGCGGCGACCGGAGCCTCGGCGGGCTCGGTCACCTGCTCGGCGGCCTGCGGGGCACCCGCCGGAGCGGTCGCCTTACGGGTGGCGCGGCGGCGCGTACGAGCCGGGGCGGCGGGGGCCTCCTGCGGCTCCTCGGCCACGGGCTCGGCGACCGGCTCGGCCGCCTCCACAACGGCCTCGGCGGCCTCCGGCGCACCGGCCGGGGCGGAGGCGCGGCGCACGGCACGGCGGCGCGGACGGGCGGGGGCAGCGGCCTCGGCGGCCGGCTCGGCGGCGGCCGGAGCCTCCACGGGCTCGGCGACGGCCTCGGCGACGACCGGCTCAGCGGGCTCGGCGGCCTGCGGCGCACCCGCCGGGGCGGAAGCACGGCGCACGGCGCGGCGGCGCGGACGGGCGGGGGCGGCGGCCTCGGCGGCCTCCGGGGCCTCCTCGGCGGCCGGGGCGGCGGCGGCCGGGGCCTCGGCGGGCTCGGTCACCTGCTCGGCCGCCTGCGGGGCACCCGCAGGGGCGGAAGCGCGACGCGTGGCACGACGGCGCGGACGGGCGGGGGCGGCCGGGGCCTCCTCCGTCTCCTCGGCCTCGGCGGCCTCCTCCGCGACGGCGGCGGCGACGGCCGGCTCGACCGGCTCGACGACGGCCTCCGCACCCTTCGGCGCACCCGCCGGGGCGGTGGCCTTACGGGTAGCGCGGCGGCGCGTACGGGGGGCGGGCTCGGCCGCGGGCTCCTCGACGGGCTCGGCGGCCAGATCGACCTGCTGCGGGGACTCGGCCACCTCGGGGGCGGTCTCCACGGCGGGCTCGGCGGCCTTCGGCGCACCCGAGGGCGCGGTGGCCTTGCGGGTGGCCCGGCGGCGCGGGCGGGCCGGCGTCGACGGAGCGGCCGGGGCCTCGGCCTCGGCGGGGGCCTGCGCCGCGGGTGCGGCGGCGGTTTCGGGGGCCTCGGAAGAGGCTGCGGGCGCGGCCGGCGGTCCCGCGGGGCGGGAAGCCGCACGGCGGCGGCGACGTGCCGGCAGCGTGTCGCTGGGGCTGTTGTCTTCGGTCCCGGCCGAGCCGGGCTCGGTGGGCTCAATGGATTCGAGCATGCGGGCGGTTCTCCCGTCACGCTCCCGGGCGCCGCGCCGGTTCCGGCCCGCCGGTCCGCGTGATGAGCGCGGTACCGCCGTCCGGGGCGCGGTCGCCGCACGGGAGCTGTCGTCTCGCTCGCCGGGTCCGATGCTCATCGGCACCGGCGAAAGTCTCCTGGTCAGTGCGCCTGCCGCACCGGGTGGCTCCCTGGTGTCCGGCGGCGCTTCGACGGCCGTCCTTACGCGGAACCTTCCGGCACCTGCGCATCGCCGGCGGGGCTCGGCCCGGCGGCCGTGGTGGGGAAGGCCGGGGCGGCTTCGCGGTCGGGCGCGAGCGGGTCGGTCACCGTGCCGGACTCCTCATCGAGCAGCCCCTGCGCCAGCCTGGTCACCGCAGCGGGGACCGGCGGCGCCAGGTCGGCCGTAGCGCGGAGACCGGACAGGACGTCGTCGGGTCGAACGGCGGGTGTGGCATGCCGAACAACCAGCCGCAGTATCGCACAGGGACCGTCGCCGGGCCTATCGGCCGCGGCGTCCCGCGCTTCGAGCCGGATCACGGCACCACGGGCGTCGAAGGTCCGCAACCCGTTTTTGGTGCGGCGCTGGACGTCCACCTGCTCGGCGGCCATGAAGGCCGCCACGGCGCGCTCGGCGTCCGCGGCCTCGACGCCGTCCAGCCGCAGCTCCCAGACGGAAGCCTCCAGCCGGTCGGCGAAGGAGGACGTGCGGGCCTCCACGGCGTCCGTGATGTCCAGGCCGTCCGGCAGCGACTCGTCGAGCAGCTTGCGCAGCTGCCCGACCTCGCGCACCTCGGCGAGCTGGATCTCCAGGTACTCGGCCTCACTGCCCGTGCCGGTGGGTGCGGCATTGGCGTACGACACCTTGGGGTGCGGGGTGAATCCCGCCGAGTACGCCATGGGCACCTCGGCGCGCCGCAGGGCGCGCTCGAAGGCCCGCTGGAAGTCACGGTGGCTGGTGAACCGGAGGCGGCCTCGCTTGGTGTAGCGCAGGCGAACGCGCTGCACCGCGGGTGCGGGCGGGGGGCCTTCGGGCTGTCGCTTGCCCAGTGGTCTGATTCCTTCGTGAGTGCGGTCGTACTGCTACCTAGAGTACGTGCAGCGGGGGGCCTGCCAACCCGGCAGGCCCCCCACTCGAACACATGTCCTTACTTGACGACGGACAGCGGCAGCAGCTTCTTGCCCGTCGGGCCGATCTGGATGGACGTGTCCATCTGCGGGCACACGCCGCAGTCGAAGCACGGGGTCCAGCGGCAGTCCTCGACCTCGGTCTCGTCGAGCGCGTCCTGCCAGTCCTCCCAGAGCCAGTCCTTGTCGAGACCGGAGTCCAGGTGGTCCCAGGGCAGGACCTCCTCGTAGGTGCGCTCGCGCGTCGTGTACCAGGCGACGTCCACGCCCTGCTCGGGCAGCGTCCGCTCGGCGCACTTGATCCAGCGGTCGTACGAGAAGTGCTCGCGCCAGCCGTCGAAGCGGCCGCCGTCCTCGTAGACCGCGCGGATGACCGCGCCGACGCGCCGGTCACCGCGCGAGAGCAGGCCCTCGATGATGCCGGGCTTGCCGTCGTGGTAGCGGAAACCGATGGAACGGCCGTACTTCTTGTCGCCGCGGATCTTGTCGCGCAGCTTCTCCAGGCGGGCGTCCGTCTCCTCCGCGGAGAGCTGCGGGGCCCACTGGAACGGCGTGTGCGGCTTGGGCACGAAGCCGCCGATGGAGACGGTGCAGCGGATGTCGTTGGAGCCGGAGACCTCGCGGCCCTTGGCGATCACGTTGACCGCCATGTCGCCGATCTGGAGCACGTCCTCGTCGGTCTCGGTCGGCAGGCCGCACATGAAGTACAGCTTCACCTGGCGCCAGCCGTTGCCGTACGCCGTGGCGACGGTGCGGATCAGGTCCTCTTCCGAGACCATCTTGTTGATGACCTTGCGCATGCGCTCGGAGCCGCCCTCGGGGGCGAACGTCAGACCCGAGCGGCGGCCGTTGCGGGTCAGCTCGTTGGCGAGGTCGACGTTGAAGGCGTCCACGCGGGTGGAGGGGAGGGACAGACCGATCTTGTCCTCCTCGTACCGGTCCGCCAGGCCCTTGGCGATGTCACCGATCTCGGTGTGGTCCGCGGAGGACAGCGACAGCAGGCCGACCTCCTCGAAGCCGGTCGCCTTCAGACCCTTGTCCACCATCTCGCCGATGCCGGTGATGCTTCGCTCCCGCACGGGGCGCGTGATCATGCCGGCCTGGCAGAAGCGGCAGCCGCGGGTGCAGCCGCGGAAGATCTCGACGGACATGCGCTCGTGGACGGTCTCCGCGAGCGGCACGAGCGGCTGCTTCGGGTACGGCCACTCGTCCAGGTCCATGACGGTGTGCTTGGACACGCGCCACGGCACGCCGGACTTGGTGGGCACGACGCGGCCGATGCGGCCGTCCGGCAGGTACTCGACGTCGTAGAACGCCGGGACGTACACCCCGCCCGTCTTCGCGAGGCGGAACAGCAGCTCCTCGCGGCCGCCGGGGCGGCCCTCGGCCTTCCAGGCCCGGATGATCTCGGTGATCTCCAGGACGGCCTGCTCGCCGTCGCCGATGACCGCGCAGTCGATGAAGTCCGCGATCGGCTCGGGGTTGAAGGCGGCGTGACCGCCCGCCAGGACGATCGGGTCGTCCATCGTGCGGTCCTTGGCATCCAGCGGGATGCCGGCGAGGTCGAGCGCGGTGAGCATGTTGGTGTAGCCGAGCTCGGTGGAGAAGCTCAGGCCGAAGACGTCGAACGCCTTGACCGGCCGGTGGCTGTCCACGGTGAACTGCGGCACCTCGTGCTCGCGCATGAGCTCCTCGAGGTCCGGCCACACGCTGTACGTGCGCTCGGCGAGGACGCCCTCGCGCTCGTTGAGGACCTCGTAGAGGATCATGACGCCCTGGTTGGGCAGGCCGACCTCGTAGGCGTCGGGGTACATGAGCGCCCAGCGGACGTCCGTGGAGTCCCACTCCTTGACCGTGGAATTGAGCTCTCCACCGACGTACTGGATGGGCTTCTGGACGTGCGGGAGAAGCGCTTCCAGGCGCGGGAAGACCGACTCGACAGGCATCGCAATGTCTCTCATGAGCGGACAGGGGTGACCCTCAAGAGTAACGTGCCCGCGGAGTGACCCGTCACGACTGGAGATCGGCCCGGTAGCGCTTCCGCGACGCCTTCGCCCACACCTCCGGCAGCTCCCGCTCGTCCTGCGCCGCCTGCTGCTCCTCCCGGCCGTACAGCAGCCCCAGCGTGAACGTGCTCTCCCCCGCCGCGTGCGCCCGGACCGCCAGCGTGCGCAGCACGGTGCGGGTCATGACGCTGTCCTGGTGGTCGCCGAGGAGCGTCTGGACGTCCTTCATGCGGGACGCGAAGCGCTTGGCCGGCTTGCCGAGCGCGGGCACCGCGGCCTCGGCGGCGTAGCGCGCCCGCTTGGCCGCCTTGCGGGCCTCGTGGAGGGCGGTGTCGCGCTCGGGGCCGGGGCGCGACACGAGGGCGTGTCCGATGCGCCCGGCCAGGCGCTCGTAGTCGTGCAGGACGGCCCCGGCCAGCACCTCCGGCGCGGGCAGCGCGGCCGCGCGGCGCAGGGGCGGGTCGGCGAGGAGGGCGTCGAGCGCGTCGAGGAGGGTGAGGTAGCGCTCGCTGTCGAGGAGGGCTGCGAGGCGCTTGCGCGTGCCCCTGGCGCGGTCGGCGGCGTGGATCCGCAGCCGGGCGCGGACCGGCCCGAGGACGAGCGTGCGCGGCAGCGCGGCCAGGCCGTCCGCCAGCCGCCCGGCGACGACCTCGCGGTCCCGGTCCGCACCGAGCTCCTCGGCGAGCCACTTCAGCTCGGTGACGAGCGGTTCGGTGACCCTGCGGTCCAGGACGTCCCGGTACGTGCGGAAGGCGCTGCGCAGCCTGCGGGTGGCGACGCGCATCTGGTGGACGGAGTCCTCGGCGTCGCGGCGGACGGCGGTGTCGTAGGCGAGGAGGGCGTCGGCCTGGCGGCTGATGTAGGCGAGGACGTGCTCCCCGGCGGTGACCGGCCCCTGCTCCTTCGCCTTCTGCCCTTTCCCCCGCCTCTTCGGCTGCCTCCCTCCCTCGGTCTCCGCCAGTGCCCGGGCGAGCTTCGAGGGCGCGTCGGAGGGCCGCAGGCCGGCCTCGCGGAGGTGCTCCTCGACCGTGTCCAGGAAGGCGGCGTCGGTGCCGTCGCCGAGCTCGACCTCGAACTCGGTCCAGCGGGCGCTGCGGCCGCCGGCGGTCAGGCGGTCGGCGGTGACGCGGTCGGCGCTGGCCTCGGCGAGGAGCGCGCCCCGGGCGTCGAGGAGCCGGCTGACGTCGCGGCGGGAGCGGATGCGGACGAGCGGGACGAGGGCGGCGTGCCGGACGCGGGCGCGGACGAGGTCGGTGAGGGCGCGGGGGACGTCCGGGGACAGGGGCGCCCGGATCTCGTCGCGCACTCCGGGCGCGACGGGCAGCTTCAGGTGCCAGCCCGCGTCGGTTCCGCCGGTGCGGCGGCGCAGGGTGATGCCGGCCGCGGCCAGGCGCCGGTCCGCGGTGTCGTAGTAGACGGCGTCGAGTTCGTGGGTGTCCCGGCCGGTGACGGCCGCGACGCCCGCGACGCGGCTCAGGTCGGGCAGCGCGGCCGCTGCCGCGGGGGCGTCGGCTTCGTACTTCCGCTCGATCTCGCGCAGAGTGTCCGCCATAAGGCGAATCTAGTGCGCCGGGGTCCCACGAGGCAGCCGCGTTCGCGCCTGTTTACGCCGAAACCGGTCGCTGCACCTTGATCGACTGGAGCAGGCCGATGGCGATCCACGCCGCGAACATCGACGACCCGCCGTAGGAGACGAACGGCAGCGGCAGGCCCGTCACCGGCATGATCCCCAGCGTCATCCCGATGTTCTCGAAGGACTGGAAGGCGAACCAGGCGATGATCCCGGCCGCCACGATCGTCCCGTAGAGCTCGGTGCTCTCGCGGGCGATGCGGCAGGCGCGCCAGATGACGACGCCCACGAGGAAGATGATCGCGCCGGCGCCGACGAAGCCGAGCTCCTCTCCGGCGACGGTGAAGATGAAGTCGGTCTGCTGCTCGGGCACGAACTGCCCGGTGGTCTGGGAGCCGTGAAAGAGGCCGGAGCCGAGGAGGCCCCCGGAGCCGATGGCGATGCGGGCCTGGTTGGTGTTGTAGCCGACGCCGGAGGGGTCGAGCGCGGGGTTGGCGAAGGCGGCGAAGCGGTTGATCTGGTACTCGTCGAGGACGCCGAGCTGCCAGATGAGGACGCAGCCGAGGACGCCGGTGCCGATCAGCCCGGCGACCCAGCGGTTGGAGGCGCCGGAGGCCAGGAGCACCGCGAGGACGATGACAACGAGCACCATCACCGAGCCGAGGTCGGGCATCAGCAGGATGATGACGATCGGCAGGGCGGCGAGGCCGAGGGCCTCCATGACGGTGCGGTGGTCGGGGTGGAGCCGCTCCCCCGCGTCGACCTTGGCGGCGAGCAGCATCGCCATGCCCAGCGCGATGGTGATCTTGGTGAACTCGGAGGGCTGCAGGGAGAACCCGCCGCCGAGCTGGATCCAGGACCGGGCGCCGTTGATGGTGGCGCCGAGCGGGGTCAGGACGGCGATGGTGAGCAGGACGGAGATGACGTAGAGGATCGGCACGGCGCCGCGCAGGGCGCGGTGGCCGACCCACACGGCGCCGACGGCCAGGCCCAGCCCGATGCCGGTGTTGAGGATGTTGCGGAGCAGGAAGTAGTACGGGTCGCCCTGGTTGAGCTCGGTGCGGTTGCGGGTGGCCGAGTAGACCAGGAGGGTGCCGATGCCGGAGAGGGCGAGGGCGGCCCAGACCATCACCCAGTCGAGGCGGCGCAGGACGGAGTCGCGGGCGGTGAGGCGGCCCCAGGCGGAGCGCTCGGGGCTGTAGCGGCGGGCGCGGTAGCCGTCGGTGGCGGTCACGTGTCCTTCTCCTCCTCCTTCCGGGCCGAGGGGCTGGGCGGGGGCGGCTCGATGGGCTGGGCCTCGATGGTGCCGTCCTTCTCGACCTTCGGCAGGCCGGTCTGGGGGTGCGGCAGGAGCGCCTTCTTGGCGTCGATCTTGCCCTTCTCGTCCACGCCGTAGAGGGCGTTGTAGATGTTGCGCACGGCGGGGCCGGAGGCTCCGGAGCCGGTGCCGCCCTGGGAGATCGTCATGACGACGGCGTAGTCGCCGGTGTAGGTCGCGAACCAGGAGGTCGTCTGCTTGCCGTAGACCTCGGCGGTGCCGGTCTTGGCGTGCATCGGGATCTCCTTCTGCGGCCACCCCTCGAAGCGCCAGGCGGCGGTGCCCTGCGTGGCGACGCCGGCGAGGGCCGCGTCGATCTGGTCGCGCGTCCTGCCGTCGAACGGCAGCCTGCCGTGCGACTTCGGGGCGATCTCCTGGACGGTCCTGCCGTCGGGGCTGATGACGGCCTTGCCGACGGTGGGGTTCCACAGGGTGCCGCCATTGCTGATGGCGGCGTAGATGGTGGCCATCTGCAGGGGGGTGACGAGGGTGTCGCCCTGGCCGATGGAGTAGTTGACGGAGTCACCGGCGCGCATGCGCATGCCGGACTCGCAGTTCTCCTTGGCGATCTGCCCGGCGTAGCTGGTGTCGGTCTTGCCCTGCTTGCACCAGGAGTCCTTGTTGGCTTCCCAGTACTTCTTCTTCCACTCGCGGTCGGGGATGCGGCCGGAGACCTCGTTGGGCAGGTCGATGCCGGTCACCTTGCCGAGGCCGAAGTCGTGGGCGGTCTTGTAGAACCAGTCCCCCGGGTGCTTGGGGTTGTTGCCGCCGTCCTTCTGCCACTGGCGGTAGGCCAGGTCGTAGAAGACGGTGTCGCAGGAGACCTCCAGGGCCCGGCCGAGGTTGATGGGGCCGTAGCCCTTGGACTCGAAGTTCTTGAAGACCTGGTTGCCGATGGAGTACGAGGCCGAGCAGTTGTAGTTGTCGTTGAAGGCGTAGCCCGCCCTGACGGCGGCGGTGGCCGAGACGACCTTGAAGATCGAGCCGGGGGCCGCCTGTCCCTGGATCGCCCGGTTCAGCAGCGGGAAGCCGGAGTCCTTGCCGGTGAGGTCCTGGTAGTCCTTCGCGGAGATGCCGCCGACCCAGGCGTTGGGGTCGTAGGTGGGGTTGGAGGCCATGGCCACGACGCGGCCGGTCTTCGCCTCCATGACGACGACGGCGCCCGCGTCCGCCTTGTAGTTGGTGCCGGTGTTCCGGTCGACCTCCTTGCGGGCGTCCTTCATCGCCTGGTCCAGCTCCCGTTCCGCTATGGCCTGCACGCGGGCGTCGATGCTGGTGACGACGTTGGAGCCGGGGACGGCCTTGTCGCTCTTGGCCTTGCCGATGACGCGGCCGAGGTTGTCGACCTCGTAGCGGGTGACGCCCGCCTTGCCGCGCAGCTGGGAGTCGTACTGCCGCTCCAGGCCGGAGCGGCCCACCTGGTCGGAGCGCAGCAGCGGGGAGCGGCCGGCCTTGGCCTTGATGATCTCCTCGTCGGTGACGGGCGAGAGGTAGCCGAGGACCTGGGCGGTGTTGGAGCCGCCGGGGCCCGCGTAGCGGCGGACGGCGGTGGGCTCGGCGGTGATGCCGGGGAAGTCCTCGGCGCGCTCGCGGATCTGCAGGGCCTGCTGGGTGGTGGCCTCGTCGGTGATGGGGATGGGCTGGTAGGGCGAGCCGGCCCAGCAGGGCTTGGGCGTCTTGGCGTCGCACAGCCGGACCTTGGCGGCGACGTCCTCGGGCTTCATGCCGAGCACTCCGGCGAGGCGGGTGAGGACGGTCCTGCCCTTGTCCTTCATCTTCATCAGGTCGGTGCGGCTCGCGGAGACGACGAGGCGGGTCTCGTTGTCGGCGAGGGGGACGCCGCGGGCGTCCAGTATCGAGCCGCGGGTGGCGGGGGCGACGACCTGCTGGATGTGGTTGTCGGCGGCTTCGGCGGTGTACTCGTCGCCGTTGCGGATCTGGAGGTACCACAGGCGGCCGGCGAGGGTGAAAAGGAGGGAGAAGACGAGGATCTGGATGACGACGAGACGGATGGTGACCCGCGAGGTCCGCCCGCCGTCGGGCACGCTGCTCACTGCGCCTCCCCGTTCTCCCCCAGGGCCTGAACGGCCTGGGAGGTGCCCCCATCGCCGCCCGCGCGGCGCAGAGGTGCGGGCATCACGCTCAAGTGCGGCCCGGTGGCCGCGCATGCGACGCTCACAGGCGCTTGACCCCCTTCAGGCGGCTCGGCCGGCGCAGGCCCGAACGCAGGCCGGTGCGCTGGCCTCCGACGCGGCCCGTGCGCGAGCCGCCCATCGTGCGGGAGCCGCCCATCGTGCTGGGGCCGTCGGCCGACAGCGGGTCGGGCTGCACGCGCCTGGCCATGGCCATGACCAGCGGTACGACGAACGGCGCCAGCAGCAGGTCGTAGAGCGCCGCGGTGAAGACGAGGCTGGTGAGGCCGACGTTACGGGCGGCGGTATCGCCCACGAGGGAGCCGACGCCCGCGTAGAGCAGGGTGGATCCCACGGCCGAGGCGACGACGACGAGCATCGGCACGGTGGCCGAGCGCAGCTTGCCGGTCTCGGGCCGGGCGAGGCCCACGAGATAGCCGATGACGCACAGGACCAGGGCGTAGCGCCCGGTGGCGTGGTCGGCGGGCGGGGCGATGTCGGCCAGCAGGCCGGCGCCGAAGCCGATGAGCGCGCCGTTGGTGTGCCCGTGGACGAGGGCGAGCCCGACGACGACCAGGAGCAGGGGATCGGGCACGGCTCCCGGCAGGTGGAGCCGTGCCAGGACGGTCACCTGCACGACGAGGGCGACCACCACGAGCGCGGTCGAGAGCAGGATCCGGTTGAGGCGCATCGTCAGTCCTCGGGTTTGGCGCTCGCTGAGGGCGTGACCGTGACGGTCACGGTGGGCGTGGGCTTGGGCGCTTCCGGTCTGGGCGGGAGCACCGTGTCGCGGGGGTCCGTCCGCGGGGGTTCGACGACGACGCCGACGATGTCGAGCTTGCTGTAGCCGACGAAGGGGCGGACCTGGAGGGTGCGGGTGAGGCTGCCGCCGGCGGGTTCGACGCGGGTGACCTCGCCGACGGGGACGCCGGGGACGAACGGCTTGTCCTTGCTGGAGCCGAAGGTGACCAGGCGGTCGCCGGGGCGGACGGCCGCCTTGCCGTTGAGCAGTTCGACCCGCAGGACGCCGGCGCCCTGGCCGTTGGCGAAACCGAGCTCGCCGCTCTTCTCCATGCGGGTGCCGACGGTGAACTTGGGGTCGTTGGCGAGCAGGACGGTCGCGGTGTCGCGGGCGACGGTGGTGACGCGGCCGACGAGGCCGTCGCCGTTGAGGACGGTCATGTCGCGCTTGATGCCGTCGCGGCTGCCGGCGTCGATGGTGACGGTCCAGGAGAAGCCCTGGGCCGCGCCTATGGCGATGACCTGGGCGCCCTTGATGCCGTACTGACCGCGGCCGGCGGTCTTGAGCATGGCGTCGAGCTCGGCGGCCCGGCCGCGGTTGCGGTCGTCGCTGCCGAGGCGCTGCTTGAGGCCGGTGTTCTCGCGCTCCAGGGCGCTGATGCGGTTGTGCCGCTCGTCGGAGTCACGCACGGCCGCCACGGCGTTGCCGACGGGGTCGACCGCGGAGGCGACGCCCTTCTCGACGGGGCCGAAGACGGAGGCCGCCACGTGCCGGACGCCGTCGAGCGGGGACCGCTCACCGCCACGGATGTCGACCGTGATCAGTGCGAAGGCGATGGCGACCAGCAGCACCAGCAGCAGCCGGCTCTCTCGTGTGTCCCTCACGTGCGGCGGCGTGCCCTTCTCGTAGGACCGGCGGGCTGCGGGGCCGGCCGGTCATCCGGAGCGTTGTGCCTGTATACCAGGTTGTTTCCCGGCAACGGTGGTACGCCGGGTGCCTTTGACGCCACCCCCTGCCAAGGGGGCACGGCACGTCCCCCGGCAGGTGGAACGCACCGGGCGCGGCGCCCCGGACGGTGCGTCGGACGACACCCGGGGCGACGTGCGCGGGACGCCCCGTGGCGAGGCCCGCTGCGGCGCTCGCCGGCCCGCCGGCCGCGCTCCCGGCGCACCCGCCCGCGGGGCGGGCGCGTCAGCGGCGCGGCTGGGCGTCCAGGACCTGCTGGAGGGCTTCGAACTCCTCGACGCACTTGCCGGAACCCAGCGCGACGGAGTCCAGCGGGTCCTCGGCGATGTGGATCGGCATGCCGGTCTCGCGGCGCAGCCGCTCGTCGAGGCCGCGCAGGAGAGCGCCGCCGCCCGTGAGAACGATGCCGCGGTCCATCACGTCACCCGAGAGCTCGGGCGGGCACTTGTCGAGGGTGGTCTTGACCGCGTCGACGATGGAGTTGACGGGCTCCTCGATGGCCTTGCGGACCTCGGCGGCCGAGATGACGACGGTCTTCGGCAGCCCGCTGACCAGGTCCCGGCCGCGGATCTCGGTGTGCTCGTCCTGCTCGAGGTCGTAGGCCGAACCGATGGTGATCTTGATCTGCTCGGCGGTGCGCTCACCGAGGAGGAGGCTGTACTCCTTCTTGATGTGCTGGATGATCGCGTTGTCGAGCTCGTCGCCCGCGACGCGGATGGACTGCGCCGTGACGATGCCGCCGAGGGAGATGACCGCGACCTCGGTGGTGCCGCCGCCGATGTCCACGACCATGTTGCCGGTGGCCTCGTGGACGGGCAGGCCGGAGCCGATCGCCGCGGCCATGGGCTCCTCGATGATGTGCACCTGGCGGGCACCGGCCTGGGTGGAGGCCTCGATGACGGCGCGCCGCTCGACGCCGGTGATGCCGGAGGGCACACAGACCACGACGCGGGGCCGGGCCATCCAGCGCCGCTTGTGGATCTTGAGGATGAAGTAGCGGAGCATGCGCTCGGTGATCTCGAAGTCGGCGATCACGCCGTCCTTCAGCGGCCGGACCGCGACGATGTTGCCCGGGGTGCGGCCGATCATCTTCTTCGCCTCGGCGCCCACCGCGAGGATGCCGCCGGTGTTGGTGTTGATGGCGACGACGGACGGCTCGTTGAGGACGATTCCGCGGCCTCTGACGTACACCAGCGTGTTGGCGGTCCCGAGGTCGACAGCCATGTCACGGCCGATGAACGACATGTTGTTCCCCATGAGGATACGTCTGGCCTTCCCAGCTGGAGCGAGTGCTTACTTGAGGTCGGCAGGGTGTGCGGTGCGCCGCGGGCGCGGAAGCTCTCATCGTAGTCTCGACCGGTCGAACGCGGTGCGAGGGTTCCTCCGCCATTGTCGGCGGAAGTCGAGCTCCCCCCAGTAATGGTGACGTCGTGTCGGAGTGAGAGGTTCCCTCGTTCGCCGCGCATATGCCAGGGGCGACCGAAATAAAATCGGTCGCCCCTGATCGGAAAGGCTCCGGGCCTGAAGAGCTATCAGGCGAGGCCGGGAAAGAAAATCTTGATTTCCCGCTGGGCCGAGTCCTCGGAGTCCGAGGCGTGGATGAGGTTCTCGCGCGTGATGGTGCCGAAGTCACCACGGATGGATCCCGGGGCGGCCGAAATCGGGTCCGTCGGGCCGGCCAGGGCGCGCACGCCCTCGATGACGCGCTCGCCCTCGACGACCATGGCGACGACGGGCCCGGAGGACATGAAGCCCATCAGCGGCTCGTAGAACTCCCGGCCCTCGTGCTCGGCGTAGTGCTGGGCGAGGGTGGCACGGTCGAGGGTGCGCAGCTCCAGCGCGCTGATCGTCCATCCGGCCTTGCGCTCGATGCGGGCGATGACCTCGCCGACCAGCTTGCGCCGGACGCAGTCGGGCTTGAGAAGGACGAGGGTGCGCTGGCTCATACTGCGGCTCCTTGCGGGCGATCGAGTCTGGTGGCCCAGAGGGTACAGGGGCGCGGCGCAGGACCGGCACCGGGCACCGGGGACCGGGCTATGCGGCGTCGGCCGCCTGCGCGGCGAAGCGGGCCTTGGCCTCGTCGATCTTGCGGCCGAAGTGGACCGAAGCCCACCACAGGCCGCCGAAGACCACCCCGAGGATGAACATCATCGGGACGATGAAACCGCTCAGGACCAGGCCGATCTGGAGCAGCCAGCCCAGCTGGACGCCGCCGGGCCGGGCGAGCATGCCGCACAGCAGCACGCTGAGCACCATCGCCGTGGCGCTGACAGCCCACACCGTGCCCGCCGACAGGTCGGAGGTCTGCATGGCGACCAGGCCGGCGAACCCGATGACGAAGAATTCACCGATCAGAGTGCTGGCGCACAGCATTCGCATGATCAGCCCTTTCCGAGGAGCAGCCGGGCCTCGCCGACCGTGATCACCGAGCCGGTCACGAGGACGCCCGCGCCGGAGAACTCCGCCTCCTCCTCCGCGAGGGTGATCGCGGCCTCGAGGGCGTCGTCCAGACGCGGCTCGACCTGCACGCGCTCGGCGCCGAAGACCTCGACGGCGACGGCCGCGAGCTCGTCGGGGTCCATGGAGCGCGGGGTGGAGTTACGGGTGACGACGACCTCGGCGAAGACCGGCTCGAAGGCCTCCAGCAGGCCGCGGACGTCCTTGTCGGCGCTGGCGCCGACGACGCCGATGAGACGGCTGAAACCGAACGCCTCGGTGACGGCCTCGGCCGTGACCTGCGCGCCGGCCGGGTTGTGCGCGGCGTCCAGCACGACGGTGGGGCTGCGGCGCACGACCTCCAGCCGGCCCGGGGAGGTGACCTGGGCGAAGGCGCGGCGGACGGTGTCGATGTCGAGCGTGCGGGCGTGCTGCGAGCCGATCCCGAAGAACGCCTCGACGGCGGCCAGGGCGACCGCGGCGTTGTGCGCCTGGTGGGCGCCGTACAGCGGCAGGAAGACCTCGGGGTACTCGCCGCCGAGGCCGCGCAGCGTCAGCAGCTGGCCGCCGACGGCGACCTCGCGGGAGACGACGCCGAACTCCATGCCTTCGCGGGCGACGGTGGCGTCGACCTCGACCGAGCGCTTGAGGAGCACCTGGGCCGCGTCCACCGGCTGCTGGGCGAGGACGACCGTGGCGTCCTGCTTGACGATGCCGCCCTTCTCGCCCGCGATGTCGCCGGGCGTCGAACCCAGGCGGTCGGTGTGGTCCAGGGAGATGGGGGTGACGACGGCGACGGAGGCGTCGATGACGTTGGTGGCGTCCCAGGTGCCGCCCATGCCGACCTCGACGACGGCCACGTCGACCGGGGCGTCGGCGAAGGCCGCGTAGGCCATGGCCGTCATGACCTCGAAGAAGGACAGGCGGTAGTCCTCGCGGTCGTCGACCATCTCGACGTACGGCTTGATGTCCCGGTACGTCTCGATGAAGCGCTCGGCGGAGATCGGGGCGCCGTCGAGGCTGATG
Source organism: Streptomyces sp. URMC 124 (assembly GCF_051386455.1). NCBI lineage: Bacteria > Bacillati > Actinomycetota > Actinomycetes > Kitasatosporales > Streptomycetaceae > Streptomyces > Streptomyces sp. URMC 124. The sequence goes on along the minus strand of NZ_JBPQTS010000002.1, from coordinate 55,585 downwards.
CGCTCGGTGATGGACTGGACGTGGGGGCTGGTGTAGCGCCCGGTGCGCAGGTCGAAGGCGCTCAGCAGCGACTCGATCATGCGGGCGGTGCTGGTCTTGCCGTTGGTGCCCGTGATGTGGATCGAGGGATAGGCGCGCTGCGGGTGGCCCAGGATGTCCATCAGGGCCTCGATGCGCACCAGCGACGGGTCGAGCTTGGTCTCGCCCCAGCGGCCGGCCAGCTCGGTCTCGACCTCGCGCAGCGCCCGGTCGGTCTCGGGGTCCTCGGGGCGGGCGGGGATGTCGCCCTGCGGCGGCCCGGCCTGGGTGCGCAGGGTCCGGCTGCCGGCCTCGATGACGGCGAGGTCGGGGGTCGGGGTCTCCCCTGCTCGAGCGGAGTCGAGAGCTTGGGGAAGTTCGGTCTCGGCATCGACAATGCCCTCGAAACGGTCATTGTCGTCGGGGCCGGTGCTGCCGTTGTCGTCGTTCAGGGGGCGCTCGCTCACGCGGACCAGTCTACGGACGGGGTACGACAGCGCGGGCGGCAGGCCCGGCGGCCTTGTCCTACGGTTTTCCCGGAAGACCCCTTTTTTCTGCTTTTTCCGTTTCCTTGAAAAGCCCCTCACGTACGGGAGCCGGGTGGTGCCGGGTGGCGAGCGAGGACGAGGACCGGTGGCGGACGCTGCTGGACGCGCTGCTGGAGGCGCTGCCCGCGGGCGCCGCCGTGCAGGGCCCGGACGACCGGGTGATCGCGGCCAACCGGAGGTTCACCCGCATGTCCGGCGCCGGGGCCCCGGCCGGCGAGATCCCGCCCCGCCACCACGTCCACCGGACGGCCGAGCTCCCCCTCCCCGACGGCCGCACCGTCCGCCGCGTGATCGAGCCGCTCCGCCACGAAGGCGCCTACCTGGGCGCCCTGTGGACGTACGAGGACGTCACCGAGCGCAAGCGGCGCGAGCGGGACCTGGAGCGCGACAACGTGGCGCTCACCGAGCTGGCCCGGCAGCGCAACGCCTTCACGGCCGCCGCCTCCCACGAGCTGCGCACGCCCCTCACCTCCGTGATCAGCTTCTGCGAGCTGCTCACCGACCCGTCCTTCGGCACCCTCACCGACGAGCAGTCCTCCTTCCTCGACGCCATCCGGCGCAACGCCGACCGCATGCAGCGGGTGATCGCCGACCTGCTGCTGACCACCCGGATGCGGGCCACCGCCGGCCTGGAGCTGGAATTCGGCGACGTGGAGGTGGACCGGATGCTGCAGGACGCCGTCCTCGACCGGATGAGCACGACACAGGAGGCGGGATTGTTCACCGTTGTGGAGTGCGCCCCCGGGCCCGTCCTGCGCGGCGACCGGCACCGGTTGCAGAACGTCCTGGCCAATCTCCTGGAGAATGCCGCGAAATACACTCCCGCGGGTGGCCGGATCTCGGTCACGGCGGCGCCGCGCGGCGAGTTCTGGGAGATCGAAGTCGCGGATACCGGAATCGGCGTCCCGGAGGAATTCCGCGAGGAGATCTTCAATGGTTTCGTACGGGCCCCGAACGCACGTACGGGTGGTTATCCCGGCACCGGTCTCGGACTCGCCATCAGCCGCGCGATCGTCCGGCTGCACGACGGCACGATCACCGTCGGCGAGGCGGCGGACGGCGGCGCGGCCTTCCTGATCCGGCTGCCCGTGGCGGGCCCGGGCGAGCCCCCGCACGAGGAGGCCGCCCCGTGACCCGCGTGCTCGTCGTCGAGGACGACCCCGACCTCGCCCTGGCCCTGCGCACCCTGCTCACCCGCGCGGGCTACGAGGTCGCCCACGCCGACAACGGCCGCGAGGGGCTGCGGCTGCTGTTCGCCGAGCGCCCCGCCCTCATGCTCCTCGACATCGGCCTGCCGCAGCTCGACGGCTGGGAGGTGCTGGAGCGCACCCGCGACCTCAGCGACCTGCCCGTCCTGCTGCTCACCGCCCGCGGCGCCGAGACCGACCGGGTCCGCGGCCTGCGCGCCGGCGCCGACGACTACCTGCCCAAGCCCTTCGGCAACGACGAGCTGCTCGCCCGCGTCGAGGCGCTGCTGCGCCGCACCGCCCCCACCCGCTGGGCCGGCGACTCCTTCGACGACGGGCTGCGGCTCGTGCCCGAGCGGCGCTCGGCGGTCTGGCAGGGCCACGAGGCCCGGCTCAGCGACATCGAGTACCGGCTGCTGCAGGTGCTCGTCCGCAACCGCGGCCGGGTGATCACCACCGACCAGCTGCTCGACCGCGTCTGGGACGACCCGCAGGGGACCGGGCGCGAACGCGTGAAGTTCGCCGTCCTGCGACTGCGGCGCAAGCTGCGGCAGGCCGCCGGCGACGAGGCCGCGGACCCACTGGAGGCCGTACGGGGCCTGGGCTACCGCTACCGGGCCGACGGCGGGGACGAAGGGCCCGCCGACGAGGAGGACGAAAGTCCCTTCTAGGGGTTTCCGCCCCTGTTCAGGCGATTCGCAACCGTCCGGCAACCGAAGACACCCCAGGGGTGCAACCGAGCACCCGGAGGCTCGTGAGCTGTCACCGCCCGCCAGCTCCAGGAGTCCCCTCGTGCAGTCCCTGCCCGCCCGCAGCGTCGCCGTCGTCCTCGGTACCCGCCCCGAGCTGGTCAAGCTCACCGACCTCGTACGCCTCCTGGGCCCCGCCGCCCACCTGGTGCACACCGGTCAGCACTACGACGAGGAACTGTCCGGCCGCTTCCTGACCGAGCTGGGCCTGCCCGAGCCGACGTTCCTGACGGGGGTCGGCGGGCAGCCGCGGGCCGTCCAGATCTCCGCCGCCCTCGCCCAGCTGGACGACCTCTTCACCGCCGAGCCGCCGCTCGCCGTCGTCGTCCAGGGCGACACCAACGCGGCCCTCGCCGGCGCGCTCGCCGCGAACGCCCGCGGCATCCCGCTGCTGCACGTCGAGGCCGGCCTGCGCAGCCACGACCGCAACATGCCCGAGGAGCACAACCGCGTCCTCATCGACAGCATCGCCGACGTGCTGTGCGCGGCCACCGAGGACAACCGCGCCAACCTGCTCGCCGAAGGCGTCGAGGACGCCCGCATCGCGGTGACCGGCAACACGGTCGTCGAGGCCGTCCACGGCCAGCTGCCGCCGGCCGCCGAGCGCGCGGCCCTGCTGGAGCGGCACGGCCTGAGCGCCGACTCGTACGTCCTGGCCACGATCCACCGCCCCGAGAACACCGACTCCCCCGAGGCGCTGCGGGCCATCTTCACCGAGCTCGCCGCGCTCGTGACCGACGGCCGGCCCGTCGTGCTGCCGCTGCACCCGCGCACCCGCGCCCGCGTCGAGGCCGCCGGCCTGGAGCACCTGCTGGCGGGCCTGACCGTCACCCGCCCGCTCGGCTACGGCGAGTTCCTCGCCCTGGCCCGGCACGCGGCGCTGCTCGTCTCCGACTCCGGCGGCATCCAGGAGGAGTGCACGGTCCTCGGCCGCCCGCTGGTGGTCGTACGCCGCTCCACGGAGCGGCCGGAAGCGATGGCGGACTTCGCGGACCTCGTCGCGCCGGGCGGCGCCATCGGCGAGGCCGCGGTGCGCCGCCTCGCGGAGGGCCCGGAGGGCCTGGCCCGCCTGGCGTCCCTGCCGAGCCCGTTCGGGGACGGGCTCGCATCGGAGCGGATCGTGACGCTGCTCGCGCGGATCGGCGCCCGGCAGGAACTGGTCACCGCCGCGTAACCGCGGGCCGGCTCGGCACCGCCGGACAGCGCCGTACCGAGTGCTCGCCGCCGCGGCGGAAGGACTGTGCAGCGCTGCTGCACCCCTTCCCCGCAGCAACGGCGGCCGGCCCCCACCGGCGTGACCAGCGGTACCGAGCCCACCGAAAGCCACTCCCCCTCTGAACCCCCGCGGAGCATCCGTGTTCTCCAGCCCCTTCCTCCTCGCCTTCCCCTTCTTCCTCCTCGCCTGCTTCCTCCTGTACTGGGCCGGCGCCCGCCACGCCTACCTCCGCCGCCCCGAGGCGGAGAACGGCGACGCCGACGCCTTCGACTGGCACTTCTTCGTCCCGTGCCGGGACGAAGAGGCCGTCGTCGGCACCACGGTGGAACGCCTGCGCACCGACCACCCGCGCGCGCACGTGTGGGTCATCGACGACGACAGCGACGACCGCACCGGCGCCATCGTCGCCGAGCGCGCCGAGACCGACCGCCGCGTGCACCTGGTCAGCCGGGTGCGCCCCCACGCCCGCCAGGGCAAGGGCGCGGCCCTGAACTCCGCCTACGACGAGCTGAACCAGTTCCTGTCCAAGGACACCGACCGCGAGCGCGTCGTCGTCTGCGTCATCGACGCCGACGGCCAGCTCGACCCGCACGCGCTGGAGCGCGTCAGCGGCCCCGCCGGCTTCGGCGACCCGGAGACCGGCGGCGTGCAGGTCAGCGTGCACATGCGCAACGCCGACGACCCGCGCCCGCTGCCGGACCGCGGCCGCCTCCGCAACGCCTTCGCCCGCCTCCTCGTGCGCATGCAGGACATGGAGTTCTCCGTCTCCAACGCCGGCATGCAGCTGCTGCGCGGCCGCACCGGCTCCGTGGGCCTGGGCGGCAACGGCCAGTTCACCCGGCTCGCCGCCCTGGACCGCATCGCCGCCGCCGAGCGCCGCCCCTGGCAGCGCGGCGCGCTCCTGGAGGACTACGAACTGGGCCTGCACATGATCCTCGGCGGCGACCGGATATCCCACATAGCCGACACCTGGGTCTCCCAGGAGGGCCTCCCGCACGCCCGCCGGTTCCTCACCCAGCGCACCCGCTGGGCCCAGGGCAACCTGCAGTGCGTCCGCTACGCGCCGCGCATCGTCTCCTCGCGCCACTACGGCGGCAAGGGCGTCCTGGAGACGCTGTACACCTTCCTGCAGCCGGTCGCCCACCTGGTGACCCTGGCCCTGTGTGCCGTCATGTTCGCCCTGCTGGGCCTGACCGCCGCCGAGGACGGCGTCGGCGAGGCGTTCGGCGGCATGCTCGCGCTGTGGCCGCTGGTCCTGGGCCTGGCCGTCGTCTCGGTGATGCCGTTCGTCCTGTGGGGCCCGGTCTACCGCCGCGACCGCGCGAGCGACCGCTCGCTGCTGTCCGCCCTGCTGTGGGGGCTGGCACTGTGGCTGTACGCGTACCACCTCTTCCCGGCGTCCGCGCGCGGCTTCGTGCGCATGCTGCGCGGCCGCAACGGCTGGGCGAAGACGCGCCGCAACGCCGAGGTGGTCACCTCGGGCCCGATCGCGATCGAGAGCTGATCGAGAACCGATCGTGAGGTGACCGGGAGCTGACGGCACGCCACCCCGCCCCAAACCATGAAGTGGGCCACATTCGCGGCCCACGAGGCAACCAACGCCCCCGTTCCGTCATCTGACCCCCGGTGACACATGTCCGGAGCAGGTCCGGGCAGCGGAACGGGAGCGTTGTGCGGTGCGGGTACGGGTACCGGAAATCAGCACACGGATGCACTTGCTGCTGCTCACGGCGTGGACAGTGCTGTGGTTCGCCCTGGTGGAGCCCAACGGCGGCTTCTCCTGGCACTACCTGCGCACCGGCGGCGAGCTGATCTACCAGGGGGCGTCGGGCGACGGCACCGGCGGGCTCAACCTCTACGCCCACCACCCCGAGCTGCAGATGGGCCCCATCAGCTTCCTGGTGGCGGGCCTGTTCAACCCCTTCTCCGAGCACGCCGGACAGTTCCTGGCGGCGGCCTTCATGTCCGTGCTCGGCCTGGTCATCGTGGTGCTCGCGGGCCGCAGCGCCGCCATCCACTTCCTGGGCACCGGCACCAACCACCAGCGCCTGCGGCAGCGCGTCCTCATCGCGGGCGCGGCGTTCATCCCCATGTGGATCGAGGTGTCGGTCCGCTTCGGACACCTGGACGACGTGCTCGCGCTGTTCTTCACCGCGCTGGCCGTCTGGTTCCTGACCCGGTGCAACCCGGCCGCCGTCGGCATCTGCCTGGCCCTGGCCATGGACTCGAAGCCGACGGCACTGGCCTTCGTCCCGCTGATCCTCGCCCTCCCGCGCGACCGCTGGCTGCGCGCGGCCCTCTGGTGCGCGGCCCTGCTGGCCGTCGCCTGGCTGCCGTTCTTCGTCGCGGCCCCGGACTCCTTCGCCGCCGCGAAGTTCACCATCCCCAACAACCCGGCCTCCGCGCTGCGCTGGCTGGGCGGCAACACCCCCGTGACCCCCGACTGGGCCCGCCCCGCCCAGGCCGCCCTCGGCCTCACCCTGGGCGCGATCGCCGTGTGGCGCGGGCGCTGGGCCGGAGTCGTGCTGCTGGGCGCGAACGCCCGTATCCTCCTCGACCCCAGCGTCTACACGTACTACACGGCCTCCGTGCTGCTCGGCACCCTGCTGTGGGACGTGTGCGGCCAGCGCCGCCTCGTGCCGTGGTGGAGCTGGATCGCCCTGATCGTGCTCTACGGAAGCGTCTTCGTCATACCCGACGAGTCGGCCAAGGGCTTCATCCGCCTGAGCTTCGTCGCGATCTCGACGGCGTACGTCCTGTTCTGGCCCCAGCACCGCCGCAAACGCCGCCGCGCCTCGGCCGAGGACGACGAGGGCCTGGTGGAGGGCCCATGGGGCCCCATGTGGGACCCGAACCGAACAAGACCGTGGGCAGCACGCTGAGCGCTCGGCTGTAGGCACACGCCCTGTAAGGGGCGCGGGGCAGCATCAATCTGCGGCTCCGCCGCGTGGGCGCGCCCTGTAAGGGGCGCGGGGAACTGCGCGACAAGCCCCCACCGACGGGCACTCGACATCGGACAGCAAAACGGCCCCCGTACCCATGGATACGGGGGCCGTTTTCAAAACCCGGCGGCGCCGGCTCAGCCCTTGGGCAGACCCGCCAGCTGCAAGCTGATCCGCTCGATATCCGCCTCGGCCGTCTCCAGCCGCTTACGGATCTTCTCCACGGCGGCTTCCGCCGCCTTGGCCAGGAACGCCTCGTTGCCGAGCTTGGCCGTGGACTGCGCCTTGTCCTTCTCGGCCGCGGCCAGCGCCTTGGTCAGACGCTTGCGCTCGGCCTCGACGTCGATCGTGCCGGACAGGTCCAGGGCGACGGTCGCCCCCGCGACCGGCAGCGACGCGGTGGCGGCGAAGCCCTCGCCGGCCGGCTGCAGACGCAGCAGCGACCGCATCGCGTCCTCGTGGGCCGCGAGCGCCGTACCCGCCAGGTCCAGCTGGGCCGGGACCTTCTGGCCGGGCTGCAGGCCCTGGTCGGAGCGGAAGCGGCGGACCTCGGTGACGACCTGCTGGACCGTCGCGATCTCCTGCTCGGCGGCCGCGTCACGGAAGCCACTGTCCTTGGGCCAGTCGGCGATGACGACGGACTCGCGACCCGTGAGCGTGGTCCACAGCGTCTCGGTGACGAAGGGCACGACCGGGTGCAGGAGCTTGAGGGTGACGTCGAGGACCTCGCCCAGGACGCGGGCCGAGACCTCGGCCTCGGGGCCGCCCTTCTGGAAGGTGGTCTTGGACAGCTCGACGTACCAGTCGAAGACCTCGTCCCACGCGAAGTGGAACAGCGCGTCGGAGAGCTTCGCGAACTGGTAGTCGTCGTAGAGGGCGTCCACCTCGGCGACGACGGCGTTCAGGCGCGAGAGGATCCAGCGGTCGGTGGCCGACATCCGCTCGGCGGGCGGCAGGTCGCCCTCCACCGTGGCGCCGTTCATCATCGCGAAGCGCGTCGCGTTCCAGATCTTGTTCGCGAAGTTGCGCGAGCCCTGGACCCAGTCCTCGCCGATCGGCACGTCGACGCCGGGGTTGGCGCCGCGGGCGAGGGTGAAGCGGACGGCGTCGGAGCCGTACTTGTCCATCCAGTCGAGCGGGTTGACCGCGTTGCCGAAGGACTTCGACATCTTCTTGCCGAACTGGTCGCGGACCATGCCGTGCAGGGCGATGGTGTGGAACGGCGGGGTGCCGTCCATCGCGTACAGGCCGAACATCATCATCCGGACGACCCAGAAGAAGAGGATGTCGTAGCCGGTGACGAGGACCGAGTTCGGGTAGAACTTCTCGACGCTCTCGGTCTTCTCCGGCCAGCCGAGGGTGGAGAAGGGCCACAGGCCCGAGGAGAACCAGGTGTCGAGGACGTCGGTCTCCTGGTGCCAGCCCTCGCCGCTCGGCGGCTGCTCGTCCGGGCCGACGCAGACCATCTCGCCGTCCGGGCCGTACCAGACCGGGATGCGGTGGCCCCACCACAGCTGGCGCGAGATGCACCAGTCGTGGAGGTTGTCGACCCACTCGAAGTAGCGCTTCGACATCTCCTCGGGGTGGATCTTGACCTTGCCGTCGCGGACGGTGTCGGCCGCGGCCTTGGCCAGCGGCGCGGTCTTCACCCACCACTGCATGGACTGACGCGGCTCCAGCGTCGTCTTGCAGCGCGAGCAGTGGCCGACGGAGTGGGTGTACGGGCGCTTCTCGGCGACGATCCGGCCCTCGGCGCGCAGGGCGCCGACGATCGCGGAACGGGCCTCGAAGCGGTCCAGGCCGAGGAAGGGCCCGTGGACGGTGATGACGCCGTGCTCGTCGAGGACGGTGAGCGAGGGCAGGTCGTGGCGGCGCCCGATCTCGAAGTCGTTCGGGTCGTGGGCCGGGGTGACCTTGACGGCACCCGTGCCGAACTCGGGGTCGACGTGCTCGTCGGCGACGACCGGGATGCGGCGGCCGGTCAGCGGCAGCTCGATCTCGGTGCCGACGAGGTGCTTGTAGCGCTCGTCCTCGGGGTGGACGGCCACGGCGGTGTCGCCGAGCATCGTCTCGGCGCGGGTCGTGGCCACGACGATGGAGGCGTCACCCTCGCCGTAGCGGATGGAGACGAGCTCGCCGTCGTCGTCCTGGTACTCCACCTCGATGTCGGAGATGGCGGTCAGACAGCGCGGGCACCAGTTGATGATGCGCTCGGCGCGGTAGATCAGCTCGTCGTCGTAGAGCTTCTTGAAGATCGTCTGGACGGCCTTGGACAGCCCCTCGTCCATGGTGAAGCGCTCGCGGGACCAGGCCACGCCGTCACCCAGACGGCGCATCTGCCCGGAGATCTGCCCGCCGGACTCGGCCTTCCACTGCCACACGCGCTCGACGAAGGCCTCGCGGCCGAGGTCGTGGCGGGACTTGCCCTCCTTGGCCAGCTCGCGCTCGACCACGTTCTGCGTGGCGATGCCGGCGTGGTCCATGCCGGGCTGCCACAGGACCTCGAAGCCCTGCATGCGCTTGCGGCGGGTGAGGGCGTCGATCAGCGTGTGCTCGAAGGCGTGGCCCAGGTGGAGGGAGCCGGTGACGTTCGGCGGCGGGATGACGATCGTGTAGGGCTCCTTCTCGCTCTTGGCATCCGCCTCGAAGTAGCCCCGCTCTACCCAGCGCTCGTACAGCGGCCCCTCTACGTCGGCCGGCGCGTACTGGGTCGGCAGGTCAGGGGTGCGGTCGGCGTGCCCGCTGTCGGGGCGCTGAGTGTTGTCGGTCACGGGGTGAATTCTACGGGGGCGTACGCGGGGGTTTCGAATCGATTGCCGCGGGATCGGCAAGGATGACGCCCACGCAACGAGAGAAGCGGCGGCAGAACGATGAGCAAGCGGTGAGCGAGCGGTGAGGAAGCAGTGAGTAAGCAGTGAGCAACCAGCAGGCCGGCCTGTACGAGCCGCTCCCCGTCGCCCCCAGGTCCTACGCGCAGCCGGGCGGCCCGAGCGGCTACGGCGCGGCCGTCTGGCCACCGCCGGTCCCGGACCGGCAGCGGGCCGGTGCCGGGAAGGTGATGGCCGCGGTGGCCATCAGCTCACTCGTCCTGGTGTGCACACTTCTGGGCGGTTTTCTGCTCCTCACGGGCGGCGGCAGCAAGGCGGACGGCGGCACGCGCTACCGCCTGGCGGCGCCGGACCACGTGGGAGCCTTCCGCAAGGATGCCCCCGTGGACCGCGCCTTCCGCGCGGACCACCTGGAGCGGCTGCGGCAACTGGGGGTACGGGACGCGGGGAGCGTCACGGCGGGCTATTCCGCACGGGAGGGGATGCTGATGTACAGCGGCCTGTGGGGAGAGGTGCAGGACCCCGAGCGCGCGGTCGACGGCTTGTTCGCGGCGATGGCGGAGAGCGCGCGGGAGCAGCGCGACGCCCGGCAGGACATCGAGGGCACCCCGGAACGGGTGAGCCGCCGGGCGCCGGGCGACGCGGTGACGAAGTGCCAGCCGGTGCGCTTCACTCCGGCGGAGGGCGGGGACGGGGCGGGCCTGACCCTCACGTACTGCGTATGGGCGGACCACAGCACGGTGGGCGTCGTGGGAGCGGCCCTGGGCGAACGGACGGGCGTCCCGGAGGCCGCGAAGGTGACGGGGCAACTGCGAGAGGCAGCGCGGACCCCGCAGTAAGGGCTGAATAAACGACAAGAAAGGATGTACCCGACTTCTATCGACAAAGAGACGCGGGGGACATCCGATGCACGATCCGATGCACGGCACGACGAGCCACAACCAGCCGCGAGGCAGAGGCAAAGCGATCGGCATCGGCGCGGGGGTCCTGGCCGTGCTGGGCGCCCTCGTGGGCGGCGGCCTGTACATGGTCAGCGGCAACGACGACACGGCGGGGACGTACACGATCGAGCTGCCGAAGACCCTGGCGGACGGCGAGTACAAGCAGCTCCCCGGCAAGAAGGAGAAGAGGGATCCCGACGCCGAGGACCGCGCCGAGATGAAGAAGCTGGGCGTCGGGGACGATGCCGACGGCGACAACGCCGCCTACCGGAACGACAAGAAGCAGGGTCTCCAGGTCATCGGCATGTACGGCAGGATCCCCGAGCCGGCGAAGGCCGTAGACAAGATGATCAAGGAGATGGGCAAGGCCGACGAGGACGACGCCAAGCAGCCGCCGGGCGATGAGCTCAAGCGCGGGGAGTACAAGGACTACCGCCCGAGCGGCTTCGACGGGGCGGTCCTGAAGTGCAAGCAGGACATGATGTCGTTCAGCACGGGCGGGGCGAGGATCTCCATGACCACGAGCCAGTGCATATGGGGCGACAAGGGCGCGGTCGGGGTCGTCGTCAGCCACTCCATGGGCGGCAGTGACGACTCCCGGCAGTCGGACGGCCTGCCCGCGGAGAAACTGGCCGAGCTCACGACCAAGATCCGCAACGAGGTCCGCAAGCCGAAGTAGCCGCGCGGAGCACAACTGTTCCGAAACCGTTGCCGCTCTGCGGTAAGGAGCACCTAAGAGATCCGGAAGGATAGCGGGACTGTCACACGAGTCCCCCCACGGATCGAGAGAGACGCATGAGCTACAACCAGCCGGGCCCGTACGGGCAGCAGCCGCCCCAGCAGCCGGGTCCCTACGCCCAGGGCGCGCCCGCCGGCCCCGCCCCAGAGCGGCGGCAAGGGCAAGGCGATCGGCATCACGATCGGCGCGGTGGCGGTCGTGGGCGCGCTCATCGCGGGCGCGATGTACTTCATGGGCGGCGACGGCGACGTGAAGCCGTACACGATCGTCCTGCCGGACAAGCTGCTGGACGGCAAGTACACGAAGGGCAGTGCGAGCGCGCCCGGCGCGAAGCAGACGGACACGCAGGACCTGAGCGACGACAAGAAGGCCAAGGAGCTCGGCATCTCCAACGGCACCGCAGTCTCGGGCACTTACACCAACGCCGAGAAGCAGCGCCTGTCGGTGACCGGTGCGTACGGTGAGCTCTCCGACCCGGCCAAGACGGTCGACGCGATGATCGCGAAGATCGAAGAGAGCCAGAAGCAGACCTCCTCGGGCGCGCAGGGGATCAAGCTCGAAACGGTCACTCCCTGGACGGAGTTCTCGCCGAGCGGCTTCGATGGTGCGGTCATGAAGTGCGCGACGAAGAAGTCGTCGTACACCTACGGGACCATGACGGGTTCCAGCGAGACCAGCCAGTGCCTCTGGGGGGACTCCAGCGCCATGGGTGCCGTCCGGATCACGAGCTCGAAGAGCAACAGCCCTTACGGAGGCGAGACGTCCACCGGGCAGCCGGTCTCCGCCAAGGACCTGTCCGAGCTGACCGTCAAGGTCCGCAACGAGGTCCGCAAGGAGAAGTAGCAGCGAACGGTGACGGCCGCCGCGGGGCAGGCGGCCGTCACCGCGTCCGGCCTACTTCCCCCACCGGCTCGCCGTGTTGGCGGCCTGCACCTTCGCACTGAGCAGCTCGGCCTCGGTGACGGGCCGGACCACGTCGGGGTCCGCTTCCCACTCCTTACCACCGGCGAGCCCGCGCAGCAGGAGCTGCGGCCCGCCGTTGCGCATGACCTGCCCCACGGCGCCGTCGCGGGTGTCCAGGACGAACGTGCCGATGCCGGGCAGGGGTTGCTGATGGTCCCGGGCAGCGCAGGTGCACGCGCCCAGCGGGGAACGGGGCCTCAGGTCGATGCCGTGGGCGGTGGCCCAGACGTAGACCCGGCAGGAGGAATCCTGCGAGGGGCGGAGTCCGGGTTCGGCGACGCGGGGCTTCGGTACGGGCCGTGCCTCGGGGGCGGAAATCCGCCGTACCCGGCGGACCCAGCGGCGGATAAAGTCACGCATGTCGACGCTCCTGACGTAAGCGTTGGCCACGCCCCGGGACCGTTGCCGCGGTCGCCGGGGTCTTCACGTGCAAGACCTTAGTGTAGCCATGCTATAGCACGCCGCAATATGGAATATCTCGACTAGGACGCCATGGTGTGCGTAGCGTGATCAAGTGATCGAATTCGCTCCCGACATCCCGCGCTGGCGCCAGGTGGCCGAGGTGATCCGGCAACGCATCAAGGACGGCACGTACGTGCCTCGATCACGCGTACCTTCCGTCGTCCAGCTCACGGAAGAGTTCGGCATCGCCAGCGTGACGGCCCAGAAGGTGCACCGCGCACTCCGCGCAGAGGGCCTCATCTACACGGAACCGGGCATGGGCTCCTTCGTCACTCCGCAGCCGTAGGCAAGCGTCCGTCGGCGTCGGGTGCGGGTTAGAACAGGCTCCGCAGGCAACCCGGGGCACTTATCCGCCGCCCCATGCCAGACGCCGGTTGCTAACCGCCCCCACATGCCTCCCGCAGCCGGACGAGCAACCACAACGGCGGCGAGCCGAGCGAAGCGCCCACGACGGGCCCAGCCACATCGCGGCAGCAGCCAGGTCCCCGCCGGCCACGGCCCATGCGCAAGGTCTCCTCACGCGCCCGCATCCGCGACGGCAGGAGTACGGCGGCCAACACCCCACTCAGCCCCGCTCAGCTCATCTCAGTCCCGCTGATGTAGTACACCTCCACGGTCGCCGTGCCGTGCAGGAACTGCTCGACCAGGGCGCCGGTGCGGTCGCCGCGGTCCCAGGCGGTCTTGGCCTTCGGGCTCAGTTCGCGGAGGCCGAGGCCCGGGCTCGCTGGGCGGATGAGCAGGCCGGCCCAGCCGGCGCTGCGCAGGTACTTCTCCAGCGTCGGGCCGGTGCTGACCTTCGACTCCAGGTAGCGGTGGGGCGGCAGGCCGTCGCGGTTGCCGATCGACTGGCCGGACAGGGCCCTGGAGAGCACGGCACGCGAGGCCGTGTTCCAGCCGACGTTGCCGTGCTGGAGGGCGGACCAGGTGGCGCCCTTGCTCGTCGCGATGGTCAGATCGCTGTTGCTGATGCTCTTGAGGATGAAGTGGCCGGCCATGTCCTTCTCCTGAAGGGTCGCGGGCCCGCGGGCTCGTGGTCTCGTGGTCTCGTGGTCTCGTGGTCCGAACCCCCGTATGCTCGCCCACTTCACGGCATCCGCCCAGAGCCCCAATCGGCCACCGGCGGGCTACTCCCCCGCCCCCTCCGCCAGCGCCTCCAGCGTGCCCACCGCCTCCTCCGCCCGCTCGTACGGGACGAAGAGGTGATCGTGGTGGAAGCCCGCCACGACGTTGCAGCTCAGGCCGGCCTGGGCCAGGGCCTGGGAGACGGCTGCCGTCAGGCCCACCGCCTCCAGTGCGGAGTGGACCCGCAGCGTGATCCAGCCCGCGACGTAGTCGTACGCCAGCCCGGCGGCGTCGGCCTCCTCCTGCCGTACGACCAGGGTGAGCCCCTCGGGCTCCCGCACGGTGACCACGGGCGCGAGGCCCCTCGGCGCCTCCCCCTCCACCGTCGCGTACACGTACCGCCCGGCATTCAGCTCGGGCCGCATACCGCTCAGCAGCTTCGTGAGGTCGCGTTCTCCAGCCATGCCGCCCACCCTATGCACGGGCACGCGAAAGGGCGCCCGGCACTCGTCCGGACGCCCTCCTCCACGCTACCGCTCAGCCTTCCTCGGCGAAGAGCTCCTCGGTGGACGAGACGGTGAAGGCGCGGTCCGCCCAGTTCCGCACGGTGTCCAGGTCCGTGCACTCGCCGATGCGCTCCCGGTCCCCGCCGGACACGGGGACTCCCCGGTGCTCCAGCACGCGCAGCACCATCTCCGCCTTACCCCTGGCCTCACCCTCGGCCTTGCCCCTGGCCTCGCCTTTGAGGAGCGTCTCCTCGATGAGCGTGCCCCGGCCCGGGAAGTACGTACGGATGGTCATCAGATTCCTCCAGGTCTCCCTGGCCGGGGTTTCCCCGGGCCGACTCCAGACAGTTCCCAGGGCACGCACGGCGCGTACGGCCGGAGCGGCGGGACCGCTCCCCGGCCCCGGAACCAGCGGGTGCGGAGAGAGTGCTTGCAGGAAAGGGCGCCCGGCACAGTGTGCCGGGCGCCCTCGAAGTTGCGTTCGCGCTTACGCGCTCTTCTCGTGTCGTTCGTCCTTGCCCACGATGCGCGGCTCGCGCGGCACCAGGGTCGGGTTCACGTTCGAGTGGACGACGTCCGCGGTGATGACGACCCGTGCGACGTCCTTCCTCGACGGGACCTCGTACATCACCGACATGAGGACTTCCTCCATGATGGCGCGCAGGCCGCGCGCGCCCGTGCCGCGGAGGATGGCCTGGTCCGCGATGGCCTCCAGGGCCGGGCGGTCGAACTCCAGCTCGACGCCGTCGAGTTCGAACAGGCGCTGGTACTGCTTCACCAGGGCGTTACGCGGCTCGACCAGGATCTGGAGGAGGGCCTCGCGGTCCAGGTTGTGGACGGAGGTGATGACCGGAAGGCGGCCGATGAACTCCGGGATCATGCCGAACTTGACCAGGTCCTCCGGCATGACCTCCTGGAACTGGTCGCTGGCCTCGATCTCGCGCTTGGAGCGGATCGTGGCGCCGAAGCCGATGCCCTTGGCGCCGGCCCGGGACTCGATGATCTTCTCCAGGCCGGAGAAGGCGCCGCCCACGATGAACAGCACGTTCGTCGTGTCGATCTGGATGAATTCCTGGTGCGGGTGCTTGCGGCCGCCCTGCGGGGGAACGGACGCGGTGGTGCCTTCCAGGATCTTCAGCAGGGCCTGCTGGACACCCTCGCCCGAGACGTCCCGTGTGATCGACGGATTTTCGCTCTTACGGGCGACCTTGTCGATCTCATCGATGTAGATGATGCCGGTCTCGGCCTTCTTGACGTCGTAGTCGGCGGCCTGGATCAGCTTCAGCAGGATGTTCTCGACGTCCTCGCCGACATAGCCGGCCTCCGTCAGGGCCGTCGCGTCGGCGATGGCGAAGGGGACGTTCAGCATGCGGGCCAGGGTCTGGGCCAGCAGCGTCTTGCCGGAGCCCGTGGGGCCCAGCAGCAGGATGTTGGACTTGGCGAGCTCGATGCCGTCGTCGCGGTTGTGCGCGCCGGTCTCACCGGCCTGCACGCGCTTGTAGTGGTTGTAGACGGCGACAGAGAGGGCCTTTTTCGCGGCTTCCTGGCCCACGACATAGCCTTCGAGGAACTCGTAGATTTCGCGGGGCTTGGGGAGTTCCTCCCAGCGCACCTCGCTCGTCTCCGCGAGCTCTTCCTCGATGATCTCGTTGCAGAGGTCGATGCACTCGTCGCAGATGTACACACCAGGACCCGCGATGAGCTTCTTCACCTGCTTCTGGCTCTTGCCGCAGAACGAGCACTTGAGCAGATCGCCGCCGTCACCGATGCGTGCCACGAGGTGCTTCCCCTTCGCCTGGGATCCGCCTTGCACTGCGAACCCGGGTGCTTGCCTATCGACGGTACCTTGCCGGGCCCCCCGAGCGGGCCCCCCTTGGCCTTACTCGGTCGGCTCAAGGGGGATACCAGCGGCACGGCGATCAAACGTTTACGGAACTCTTGCGGGTAGAAACGATCTGGTCGACCAGGCCGTAGGCGAGCGCGTCCTCGGCCGTGAGGATCTTGTCGCGCTCGATGTCGTCCCGGATCTTCTCGATCGGCTGGGTGGAGTGCTTGGCCAGCATCTCCTCCAGCTGGGTGCGCATCCGCATGATCTCCTTCGCGGCGATCTCCAGGTCGGAGAGCTGCTCGCGGCCCGTCTGGCTGGAGGGCTGGTGGATCAGCACGCGGGCGTTGGGCAGCGCCATGCGCTTGCCCGGGGTGCCGGCCGCGAGCAGGATCGCGGCGGCGGAGGCGGCCTGGCCCATGCAGACCGTCTGGATGTCCGGCTTCACGAACTGCATCGTGTCGTAGATGGCCGTGAGGGCCGTGAACGAGCCGCCGGGGCTGTTGATGTAGATCGAGATGTCGCGGTCCGGGTCCATCGACTCCAGGCACAGCAGCTGCGCCATGACGTCGTTGGCGGAGGCGTCGTCGATCTGCACACCGAGGAAGATCACGCGCTCTTCGAAGAGCTTCGCGTACGGGTCGTACTCGCGGACGCCCTGGGAGGTGCGCTCGACGAAGCGCGGGACGACGTAGCGGGAGTCAACCTGCGGGCCGGTGTACAGGCCGCTCGGGGACGAGATGTTCATGCGGGTTTTCACCATCCTGGTGGCGGTCGGTGGGCCGGGAGGCGTGCTCCCCGGCCCGGAAGCGGGCTCTGTGGCGGTACGTACTGCGCCGGGGCTCTCAGGCCCCGGTGCCGCCGCCGCCCGGAACGCCGGAAGCGTGGGTGATGATCTCGTCGATGATCCCGTACTCCTTGGCCTCCTGCGCGGTGAACCAGCGGTCCCGGTCGCCGTCGCGGATGATGGTCTCCACGGTCTGGCCGGTGTGGTGCGCGGTGATCTCGGCCATGCGCTTCTTGGTGCGCAGCAGCTGCTCGGCCTGGATCTTGATGTCCGAGGCGGTGCCGCCGAGGCCCGCGGACCCCTGGTGCATGAGGATGTCGGTGTTGGGCAGCGCGAAGCGCTTGCCCGGGGTGCCGCCGGTCAGCAGGAACTGGCCCATCGAGGCCGCGAGGCCCATGCCGATGGTGACCACGTCGTTCGGGATGTACTGCATGGTGTCGTAGACCGCCATGCCGGCCGTCACCGAGCCGCCGGGGCTGTTGATGTAGAGGTAGATGTCCTTGTCCGGGTCGGCGGCCAGGAGGAGCATCTGCGCCGTGATCTTGTTGGCGATGTCGTCGTCGACCTGCTGGCCGAGGAAGATGATCCGCTCCCCGAGCAGCCGGTTGTAGACCTGGTCGCCGAGGCCACCACCGATGGCGATCTCACCGGCGGCGGAAGGCATCAGATTCGTCACGTATCCACCTGCTCGTCTCTGACGGCAACGGGCCGTCTCCGCGTCTTCTCCGGGGACCGGGGTACGGGCGGCACGGCCGGAGTGCTTCCGGCGGTCGCCAAGTGGTCCCCTGCCCTCGTATCTACGGACCCTAACGCGCTGTTCGGCGGCCGCCATCCCGCATCAGGAACTGTTCGCTCTGAGCGCAGGTTCCGCAGGTCGCACAGCAGCCCGCGACGGCCCGCAGCGGGCGGTGCGGGCCCGGGGACACCCGTGGCGGGCACCCCGGGGGACGCGGACGGGCCCGGACGCGTGAAACACGTCCGGACCCGTCCGTCGCTGCCTTTACGGCCCGCCGCGCGGCCGCCTCAGCGGCCGCTCCGGCTGACTACCGGGGCTCAGGCCTCGGCGCCGGCCTCGACGGTCTCGCCGTCCTCGTCCTCGTCGTCCAGGCTGATGACCTCGCCGGACGCGTCCTTGACGGTGGCGGCCTCGACCACGGTGGCGAGCGCCTTGCCGCGGGCGACCTCACCGACGAGCATCGGGACCTGGCCACCCTCGACGACCGCCTGGGCGAACTGGTCGGGGCTCATGCCGGAGGACTGGGCACGGCGCATGAGGTGCTCGGTGAGCTCCTCCTGGCCGACCGAGACCTTCTCCTTGTTGACGATCTCGTCGAGGATGAACTGGGTCTTGATGCCCTTCTCGGCCTGCTCCTTGAGCTCGGCGTCGAACTCCTCGGCGGACTTGCCCTGGATCTCCAGGTACTTCGCCAGGTCCAGGCCCATCTGGCCCAGCTGGTGGTGCTCGAGGTTGTGCTTGCGGGTGTTGACCTCGTCCTCGAGCAGCTTCTCCGGCATCGGGACCTCGACGAGCTTGATCAGCTCGTCCAGGACCTTCTCCTGGGCCTGCGTGGCCTGGTCGAACTTCTTCATCCGCTCAAGGCGCTTGCGGCTGTCGGCACGCAGCTCCTCCAGCGTGTCGAACTCGCTCGCCAGCTGGGCGAAGTCGTCGTCGAGCTCCGGCAGTTCGCGGGACTTGACGGCGGTGACGTCGACCTTGACCTCGGCCTCCTTGCCCTCGGCGGAGCCGCCCTTGAGCTCGGAGGTGAAGGTGGCGGTGCCGCCGGTCTCCAGGCCGGTGACGGCCTCGTCGATGCCGTCGAGCAGCTGGCCGGAGCCGATGGTGTAGTCGACGCCCTTGGCGACGCCGTCCTCGAGGACCTCGCCGTCGACCTTGGCCTCCAGGTCGACGGTGACGATGTCACCCTCGGCGGCGGCGCGCTCTACCGGGGAGGTGGTCGCGAAGCGGTCGCGCAGCTGCTCGAGCGACTTCTCGACGTCCTCGTCGGTGACCTCGACGGAGTCGACGGTGACCTCGATGCCGGAGTAGTCCGGGATCTCCAGGGTCGGGCGGATGTCCACCTCGGCGGTGAAGGCCAGCAGCTCGCCGTCCTTCAGCTCCGTGATGTCGACCTCGGGCTGACCCAGCGGGTTCAGCTCGGCCTCGTTGATCGCCTCGGTGTAGAACTTCGGAAGCGCGTCGTTGACGGCCTCCTCCAGCACCGCACCGCGGCCGAAGCGCTGGTCGATGACACGGGCCGGGATCTTGCCCTGACGGAAGCCCTTCACCGTGACCTGCTGGTTGATCTTCTTGTACGCCGCGTCGAGGCTGGCCTTGAGCTCCTCGAAGGGCACCTCGACAGTGAGCCGAACCCGAGTCGGGTTCAGGGTCTCCACGGCGCTCTTCACGGTTCGGTCTCCTTGGGGCTGACTTCTGGTGATTCTGCTGAGGTTCAGCGGATCGCGCCCGGTAGGCAGACTCGGTAGTGCAGACACACGGGCACGCAGCTTGCATAGTAACCGCAAGCAGGATGAGGCCCACAATGTGATCTTGCCCGGGGCCGCGTGGCGCGGCCGCGTGTCGTCGTGCGTGGTCGGGGTGGCCGGATTCGAACCGACGACCTTCCGCTCCCAAAGCGGACGCGCTACCAAGCTGCGCCACACCCCGTAAGTGCGAGACGTAGGGTACATGCCCGCGGAGGTGTCAGTGACCTGGTTAACGTCGGCGCGAGGGAGCACGGGGCGGCGCGGAAGCGGCGCGCGGCGGGGGCCGAAGGGGTGACGTGCGGCGCACGGCCCGGACCCGCTACGATGCACAACGTGCCGCACGCCCTTCAGGGGGATCGCGGCGCGTGCGGGCGTAGCTCAATGGTAGAGCCCCAGTCTTCCAAACTGGCTACGCGGGTTCGATTCCCGTCGCCCGCTCCACCGACGCCTCCGGCCCTGCCGGAGGCGTTCGTCGTTCCGGCGCGCGGCGCGGAAGGCGCCCGGGCGCAGCGCGGAGGATTCCGGTGCGCGGCACGGAAGCCGCGGCTCAGAACTTGATGCCGTTTATCGTCTCGGCGATCGAGTTCAGGAACCTCTGGATCGACGGCGCCATGCCCGTCGAGGCGAGGAAGAAGCCGAAGAGGATGGCGACGATCGCCGGCCCGCCCTTGATGCTGTTGGAGCGGAAGAGCACCACCAGCACGATCGCCAAGAGCAGCACCACTGACAGCGAAATGGCCACAACTGATCACACCCTCGGTCGGATACTCACTGGTCTGCCCGGGAGACATGCTCCCCGCGGCCCTCGCCCGTCAACCATCGTGCCACCAACTTCCCTGTTTCCGTGGGCCTGTGACATTTCATCGGCACTTCGTCCAGAAACTGCCCGCAAAGCCGTGGGCAGTGGATATCGGGCGACTTGGCGGACCGCGTGGCGGCGACCGGCGCGGCGCGGCTAGGGTGCGTCGGATGTCCCCCGCCGTCACACCTCCCGCCAGCGCGGTGATCCCCTCGGGGCGGCCCGCTCCGGCGCCCGCGCCGGCCGCCCCCGCACAGCGCGATCCCTTTTTCGACAACGCGAAATACCTCGCGATCGTCCTCGTGGCGCTGGGACACGCGTGGGAGCCGCTCTCCCACACCAGCCGCGCCGCGATGGCGCTGTACATCACCGTGTACACCTTCCACATGCCGGCGTTCATCCTCATATCCGGGTATTTCTCCCGCGGCTTCGATCTGAGCCCCGCCAAGCTCAAGCGCCTGCTCACGGGGGTGGTCGTGCCGTACCTGGTCTTCGAGGTCGCCTACACGTTCTTCCAGCACTGGGCGGAGGACGACGCGCCGCCGGAGCCCATTTCCCTGCTCAACCCGTGGTACCTGAACTGGTTCCTGGCCGCGCTCTTCATCTGGCGGCTGACCACCCCGGTGTGGAAGCTCATCCGGTGGCCGATCCCCGTCGCGTTCGCCGTGTCCGTCCTGGCCGCGGTCTCGCCCGAGGTCGGCGGCGACTTCGCGATGGAGCGGGTGCTGCAGTTCCTGCCGTTCTTCGTGATCGGCCTGCACCTGCGGCGCGAGCACTTCGAGCTGGTGCGGCGCCGCTGGGTGCGGATCGCGGCGGTGCCGGTCTTCGCCGTGGCGGTCGCCGTCGCGTACCGGCTGGCCCCGGGGCTGGACACCGGCTGGCTCTACCGCAGCAGCGCCGTCCAGGACCTGCACGAGCCGGCCTGGACGGCCCCGGTGGCGACGCTCGTGCTGTTCCTGTGCGCGGCCGTGCTCACGGCGGGCTTCCTGGCCTGGGTGCCGCGCCGGAAGGTGTGGTTCACGGCGCTGGGCGCGGGGACCCTGTACGGGTACCTGCTGCACGGCTTCCTGATCAAGCTGTCGCGCTGGTGGGAGTGGTACGACGCGGCGGCGTGGGTGCGTCGGCCGGTCGGCGAGGTCGTGGTGACCCTGATCGCGATCGCGGGCATGACGGCGCTGTGCACGGCGCCGGTGCGGCGGGTGTTCCGGTGCGTCATGGAGCCGCGCATGGAGTGGGCTTTCCGTAAGCCCTAGAGCGACGGGCCGGGCCCGGCCGCTTCCCTACGCCTCGATGCCCAGCAGGGCCCGCATTCGCGCGTACTTCGCCGCCAGGCGGCTCCGCGTCGCCTCGTCCAGCTCCTTCGCCCGCTCCGGGTCGGAGTTGTGGGCGAGGTCCGACTCCTTGACCAGGAGGGCGCCCGGCGTGGCCAGGATGCGGGCCGCGTAGTCCTCCGGGGTCTCGCCCGGGCGCTTGGTGACCGCCAGGACCATGTCCTTGACCGCCCGGGGCAGCTCCGAGCCCTCCAGCCACTCCTCGCTCACCGCGCCGTCCTCGACGGCGTCGTGGAGCCAGGCCGCGGCCGTCTGCTCGTCGCTGCCGCCGCGCCGCCGCACGCCCTCGGCGACGGCGGCCAGGTGCTCGGTGTACGGGCGGCCGGCCTTGTCGGTCTGGGCGGCGTGGGCGCGGCGCGCGAGCGCCTCGACGGCGGCGAGGTCGAGAACGGTCATGCGGGGCCTCCGTGGTTCGGTGTTCAGTGCCGGCAGATCAGCAGCAGGGCCCGGTCGTCGTTGACGTCCTTCGCTACGGCCTCGATCAGGTGCCAGGCGGCGCCCTGGAAGCCGGCGGAGACGTAGCGGTCGGCTTCGCCCGTGAGGCGGTCCATGCCCTCGGTGAGGTCCCGCTCGGAGGTCTCGACCAGTCCGTCGGTGAAGAGCATGAGGACGTCGCCGGGCTGCAGGGTGCCCTTTATCGGGTCGAACTGGGCTCCGTCGTACACGCCGAGCAGCGGCCCCTCCGCGGCCTTCTCCTCCCAGCGGCCGGTGCCGGCGCAGAGCTGGAGGCCGGGCAGGTGGCCGGCGGAGAACATCTCGTAGTCGCCGCTGTCGAGGTCGAGGACGAGGTGCACGGAGGTCGCGAAGCCCTCGTCCCAGTCCTGGCGGAGCAGGTAGCCGTTGGCGGCGGGGAGGAAGTCGTGGGGCGGCAGGGAGCCGAGGAGGCCGCCGAAGGCGCCGGAGAGCAGGAGCGCGCGGGAAGCGGCGTCCATGCCCTTGCCGGAGACGTCCGTCAGGACGACCTCCAGGGTGCGGCCGCCGTTCGTCCGGGCGGCCACCACGAAGTCGCCGGAGAAGGACTGGCCGCCGGCCGGGCGCAGCGCCATCTCGCGGTGCCAGCCGCGCGGCAGTTTGGGCAGCTTGCTCTGGACGCGGATGCGTTCGCGCAGGTCGAAGAGCATGGTGCCGCCGCGCCGCCAGGGCACGCCGACGCGGCTGCGGAACTGGGCGATGAGCAGGCCGAGGAAGCCGACGGCCGCGACGACGAGGATCGTGCCGGGGGTGACGCGGACGCCGTCGCCGGAGGCGGCGGGGTTGATCACGGCGGCCTCGGCGATGAGGGCCACGGCGGAGGCGGCGTAGAGCGCGAGGAGGCTGGCGGGGCGCAGCAGCAGCCCGCCGGCGACGATCGGCAGGACGAGGGCGGTGGGCACGCACCAGGCGGGCAGCGCGATGGTGGTCAGGGCGAGGGCGGGGACGGTGAGCAGCAGGGCCGCGAGGGCGATCCAGTCGGATCCGTCGCCGCGGAAGTAGTCGACCCCGGCTTTGCGCACGCTTGTGCGGGCCCGGTGCCACGCCTTGCGCATCCGGGCCGTCGGGGTCTCCGCACCGCCAGTCATTGCATCGTGACCTTATCCACCCATTCGGCGGTGCGTCGACTCACGCCGCGCCGACACGGCCGTGCACGGTACGTCCCGTGCGACAGGGTCGGCCCCATATGCGAAATTCCTGCGCCCGGGGGGCCGGGTCGCTGCTAGGCATGGGGTATGACAACGGAGTTGCGAGTCCTGCGCGATGCTGAGTTCGACGACTGGTACGCCGCGGTGGAGCTGGGGTTCGGCGGGGTCCCCGAGGCTCCGGAGGAGGCGGCCCTGTGGCGGGAGCTGGCCGGCCTCGACCGTTCGATCGGGGTCTGGGACGGGCCGGAGGCGGTGGGTACGACCGGGGCGTTCGCCCTGCGGATCACCGTTCCCGGGGGCGCCCCGGTGCCCGCCGCCGGGGTGACGATGGTGAGCGTGCGGCCGACGCACCGCAGGCGCGGCGTGCTGCGGCAGATGATGCGGCGGCAGCTGGACGACGTACGGGCCTGGGGCGAACCCCTGGCCGTCCTGACGGCTTCCGAGCCGGACATCTACGGGCGGTTCGGCTACGGCATCGCGACCCACTCCCTGAGCGTCCGTATCGATACGACCCGCGTGCGCGTGTCCGCCCCGGAGGGCACGGACGGAGTGCGGCTGCGCTTGTCGAAGCCCGATGAAGCGCGCGACGCCTGCGAGGCGGTCTACGCACGCCGGGTAGCCGCCCGCCCCGGCATGCTCGCGCGGCAGCCCGGCTGGGAGGCCGTGCCGCTGCTCGACCCGGCGGCCGGGCGCGAGGGCGCGTCGCCGCTGCAGTGCGTGCTCGCCGAGGCGGACGGGCGGACGGTGGGGTACGCGCGGTACGCGGTCCGGCCGCTGTGGGCCGAGTCGGGCCCGGGCGGGACGGTGCTGCTGCGCGACGTGGAGGCGCTGACCCCGGCCGCGTACGCCGCGCTGTGGCGCTATCTGACGGAGCTCGACCTGACCTCGGTCGTGACCGCCCACAACCGGCCGGTGGACGATCCGCTGCTGCACCTCGTCAGCGACATCCGGCGGTGCGAGCCGCGCGTGAAGGACTCGCTGCACGTGCGGCTGGTCGACGTCGGGGCGGCGCTCTCCGCGCGGACGTACCGCGCCCCGGTGGATGTGGTGCTGGACGTCACCGACGAGTTCTGTCCCTGGAACGCGGGGCGGTGGCGGCTGACCGGCGACGCGAAGGGCGCCTCCTGCGAGCGCACCGAGGACGCGGCCGACCTGGCCCTGTCCGTGCGGGAGCTGGGATCGGCCTACCTGGGCGGGGTGTCCCTGGCATCGCTGGCGGGGGCGGGCCGGGTGCGGGAGCTGCGCGAGGGGGCGCTGGAGGAGGCAGCTGCGGGCTTCGGCGGGGACGTGGCGCCCTGGCTGCCGCACGGCTTCTAACCGCGTCCCCGGATCCTGCGGACTGTGCTGAGGGGCTGTCAGCGCTGCTGGCAGCCCGGGCACCAGAAGAGATTGCGGGCGGCGAGACCGGCGGTGCGGATCTCGCCGCCACAGATGTGGCAGGCCATCAGGGCGCGCCGGTAGACGTAGACCTCGCCGCCGTGGTCGTCCACGCGCGGCGGGCGGCCCATGGCCTCCGGCATGTGCTCGGGCCGTACGGTGTCGATTCTGTTGTTACGGACGCCCTCGCGCATCAGCTCGACCAGGTCCGACCAGATCCCCTCCCATTCGGAGCGGGTCAGATCACGGCCGAGGCGGTAAGGGTCGATTCCGTGCCGGAAGAGGACCTCGGCGCGGTAGACGTTACCGACGCCCGCGATGACCTTCTGGTCCATGAGCAAGGCCGCGACGCTGGTGCGGCTGCGCGAGATGCGGTGCCAGGCGGCCTCGCCGTCGTCGGCGGGGCGCAGCGGGTCCGGGCCGAGGCGGTCGTGTATCGCCTGCTTCTCGGCATCGGTGATCAGGGCACAGGTGGTCGGGCCGCGGAGGTCCGCGTAGGCCTCGGGGTGCGCCAGGCGCAGGCGGACCGTGTCGGTGGGCGGCGGGGCGTGGCCGGTGCCGAAGGCGTACTTGCCGAAGAGGCCGAGGTGGACGTGGATCCAGTCGGCGGCGCCGAAGCCGAGGAAGAGGTGCTTGCCGTGGGCTTCGGCGGTCTCCAGGGGACGGCCGTCGACGAGGGCCGCGCCGTCGGAGAACTTGCCCTGGGGGCTGGTCACGCGAACGGTTCGCCCCGCGAACAGGTCGCGGTGGTCCGCCGCGAGGCGGTGGATCGTATGCCCTTCAGGCACGGCGGCTGTCCTCCGGACGGGGTGGCCCGGCCACCCGGTCACGAAGACCGGGCGGGCCGGGCGGAAGAACTGACTACTGCTGCGGGTGGTGCGCCGGGATCTCCGGGAGCTCGCCCGTCGTCTCGTAGCGCGCCAGCATCTCGATGCGGCGGGTGTGCCGCTCCTCACCCGAGTACGGCGTGGCCAGGAAGATCTCGACGAACTTCGTCGCCTCCTCCTGGGTGTGCATCCGGCCGCCGATGCTGATGACGTTGGCGTCGTTGTGCTCGCGGCCGAGGGCGGCCGTCTGCTCGCTCCAGGCCAGGGCGGCCCGGACGCCCTTGACCTTGTTGGCGGCGATCTGCTCGCCGTTGCCCGAGCCGCCGATCACGATGCCGAGGCTGCCGGCGTCGGCAGCGGTCCGCTCCGCGGCACGGAGGCAGAACGGCGGGTAGTCGTCCCGGGCGTCGTAGATGTGGGGACCGCAGTCGACGGGCTCGTGGCCGTGGGCCGTGAGCCACTCGACGAGGTGGTTCTTGAGTTCGTAGCCGGCATGGTCGGAGCCGAGGTACACGCGCATGCGTCCGAGTGTGGCACGAACGGGAAGCGTGATCGCCCAGCAGGTCGTGGTAACTCTGAGTGAACACAACGAAATGGATTCGGGTCTTCCTAAAAACACCTTCGAAAAGTTCTAATGCGGTGGCTCGTAACCCGAGAAC
This sequence comes from Streptomyces sp. URMC 124, assembly GCF_051386455.1. Lineage (NCBI taxonomy): Bacteria > Bacillati > Actinomycetota > Actinomycetes > Kitasatosporales > Streptomycetaceae > Streptomyces > Streptomyces sp. URMC 124. The sequence goes on along the minus strand of NZ_JBPQTS010000002.1, from coordinate 29,716 downwards.
CAAAGGAACAACCCGAAGGAACGTGCATATGAGCGCGACACCGCCGACCATGACGAAGGGGTCGACGACCGGCGATCCCGGTAACGCCCCGGCGGCGGGCGGGGACGGCCTGAAGGCCGGACTCAAGAACCGCCACCTGTCCATGATCGCCATTGGCGGTGTGATCGGTGCGGGCCTCTTCGTGGGTTCCGCCTCGGGCATCGCCGCCGCCGGCCCCGGCATTCTCATCTCCTACGCCCTCGTCGGCGCGCTCGTCGTCTTCGTGATGCGGATGCTCGGCGAGATGGCCGCCGCCAACCCGACCTCCGGCTCGTTCTCCGCCTACGCGGACCGGGCGCTCGGCCGCTGGGCCGGTTTCTCCATCGGCTGGCTGTACTGGTTCTTCTGGGTCGTCGTGCTGGCGGTCGAGGCGACCGCGGGCGCCGCCATCCTCAACGGCTGGATACCGGCCGTCCCGCAGTGGGCCTGGGCCCTGATCGTCATGATCGTGCTGACGGCGACCAACCTCGCCTCGGTCAGCTCGTACGGCGAGTTCGAGTTCTGGTTCGCCGGCATCAAGGTCGTCGCGATCGCCGCGTTCGTGATCATCGGTGGCCTGGCCGTCTTCGGCGTGCTGCCGGGCTCGGACAACCCGGGCGCGGGCCTGGACAACCTCACCGCGCACGGCGGCTTCCTGCCCAACGGCGCGGGCGCCATCCTCACCGGTGTGCTGATGGTCGTCTTCTCCTTCATGGGCAGCGAGATCGTCACGCTCGCCGCCGGTGAGTCCGAGGACCCGCAGCGCGCGGTCCGCCAGGCCACCAACAGCGTCATCTGGCGCATCGCCGTCTTCTACCTCGGCTCGATCTTCGTCGTGGTCAGCCTGCTCCCGTGGGACAGCAAGGAGATCGCGGAGAAGGGCAGCTACGTCGCGGCGCTCGACTCGATCGGCATCCCGCACGCCGGCCAGATCATGAACGTCATCGTGCTGACGGCCGTCCTGTCCTGCCTGAACTCCGGCCTCTACACCGCCTCCCGTATGGCCTTCTCCCTCGGCCAGCGCGGCGACGCGCCGAAGTCCTTCGCCACCGTCAACAAGCGGGGCGTGCCGCAGGTCGCCATCCTCTCCTCGGTCGTCTTCGGCTTCGTGTCGGTGATCTTCAACTACGTCTGGCCGGACACCGTCTTCAAGTTCCTGCTGAACGCCTCCGGCGCCGTCGCCCTCTTCGTCTGGCTGGTGATCTGCTTCACCCAGCTGAAGATGCGCGGCATCATCCTGCGCGAGATGCCGGAGAAGCTCACGGTGAAGATGTGGTTCTTCCCGTACCTGACGTGGGCCACCATCGGCATGATCACCTTCGTGCTGGGCTACATGCTCTACACCGGCGGCGACAACCGCCAGACGGTGCTCGCCTCCTGCCTGGTGGGTGTCATCGTCGTGGGGCTGGGCGTCGTCCTCGACCGCCGTCACCGCGCGAACGCCGGGCGCTGACCAGCACCCAACAGCGCGCATCTGTACGAGCGGCCCGCGTCCCCTTGGGGGGCGCGGGCCGCTCGTATAGAGAGGAGGAAGATCAGCCCTTGCGGCCGACCAGCTTCCACGCAGCGGGCAGCGCGCCCATCGCCAGCGCCGCCTTGAGCGCGTCGCCGATGAGGAACGGCGTCAGGCCCGCCGCGACGGCGTCGGCGAAGGACATGTTCGTGGCCAGCGCCAGGTACGGCACGCCGACCGCGTAGATGATCGCGGAGCCGAGCGCCATCGTGCCGGCGGTGCGCAGGGCCGAGCGGTCGGCGCCGCGGCGGGCGAGGGCGCCGACGACGGTCGCGGCGAGCAGCATGCCGAGGACGTAGCCGAAGGACGGGAAGGCGGCGCCGGAGCGGGCCTCGGCGAACCACGGCATGCCCGCGACGCCGGCGACGGCGTACAGGGCGAGGGAGAGGAAGCCGCGGCGGGCGCCGAGGGCGGTGCCGACGAGCAGGACCGCGAAGGTCTGGCCGCTGACCGGGACCGGGGAGCCGGGCACCGGGACGGCGATCTGCGCCGCGAGGCCGGTGAGGGCGGCTCCGCCGAGGACGAGGGCCGCGTCGCGCACCCGGGCGCGCCCGGCGGTGGAAGCGGGGAGCAGATCGGCGAGGACCGTACCGGTCCGGGGAACTGAGGCAGCGGCGGTGGCCATCTTTACTCCGCAGTTGAGTGGTGGGGACAAGCAGTGACCTGGTGACGTTAACCGAGCGCACTCGAACGGGCATCGCACGGCAATGACAAAGGCGGGGCGTGCTGCTTGGAGAGTTCCCCGGGTGGTTCCCGCTGCGGGCCGGATTTCGCGTGATGCTCGTCACTGGAGCTCGGTGAGGCTTGGCTCGGACGGCCTTGCCGGGAGAATGTGGAGTCACCTATACCCCTTTGCGCTCCGCGCGAAGATCGCCAGCGCCCTTCGCGCGGATCCGAGAGTACGCACCCATGCACGACGCACCCCCCACCGCGGAGAGTCTCGCGGGCGAGAAAGAACCCCTGTCGGGCGGGCTCAAGCAGCGCCACCTGACGATGCTCGGGCTGGGCGGCGTCATCGGCGCCGGCCTCTTCGTCGGCTCCGGCGCCGGCATCGCCGTGGCGGGGCCGGGCATCATCGTCTCCTACCTGATCGCGGGCGCACTCGCGATGCTGGTGATGCGGATGCTCGGCGAGATGTCCGCCGCCATGCCCGCCTCGGGCGCCTTCTCGGTGCACGCCGAGCGGGCCCTGGGCCGCTGGGCGGGCTTCACCGTCGGCTGGCTGTACTGGTTCCTGCTGGTGGTCGTGCTGGCCGTGGAGGCCACGGGCGCGGCGCAGATCGCGAACGGCTGGGTGCCGGGCGTGCCGCAGTGGGCCTGGGTGCTGATCTTCATGGTGGTCTTCACGGCCGCCAACCTCACCGCCGTGAAGAACTTCGGCGAGTTCGAGTTCTGGTTCGCCGCGCTCAAGGTCGGCGCGATCGTCCTCTTCCTGGCCCTGAGCCTGCTGGCGATCTTCGGCGTGCTGCCGGACACCGAGGCCGTGGGCTTCACCAACCTCACCGGTGACGGCGGCTTCCTGCCCAACGGCGTGAGCGGGGTCGTCTCCGGCGTCCTCGCCGTCGTCTTCGCCTTCGGCGGCCTGGAGGTCCTCACGATCGCCGCGGCCGAGTCCGACGACCCGGCGCGCGCCGTGGGCCGTGCGGTGCGCAGCGCCGTGTGGCGCATCCTCTTCTTCTACGTGGGCTCGATGCTCGTCATCGTCACCCTGCTCCCGTGGTCGTCCATGCAGCCGGGCAAGAGCCCGTACGTGGCCGTGCTCGACCACATCGGGATCCCGGCCGCCGGTCAGATCATGAACATCGTGGTCTTCGTGGCGCTGCTGTCCGCGCTGAACGCCAACCTCTACGGCTCGTCGCGGATGGTCTTCTCGCTCGCCGAGCGCGGCGAGGCGCCCAGGACGCTGCTGAAGGTGTCGGGCGGCGGCGTGCCGCGCCGGGCCGTGCTGGCGTCGGTCGCGTTCGGTTTCGCCTCGGTGATACTCAATCTCCAGTGGCCGGATTCGATCTTCCGGTACTTGCTCAATGCCGTGGGTGCCGTCCTGCTCTTCGTGTGGGGCCTGATCGCCGTTTCGCAGCTGCGGCTGCGGCGCCGGATCGAGCGGGAGATGCCGGAGCGGCTCGCCCTGCGGATGTGGTGCTTCCCGTATCTGACCTGGGTCGCTCTGGCCGGGATGGCCGGCGTGCTCGTGCTGATGCTGACCGACGAGGGGGCCCGGCCGCAGCTGATGTGGTCGGCCGCGGCGACCGGCGCCGTGCTCCTGGTGGCCGGCCTGCGCGAGCTCCGGCTGCGCCGGGCAGGCTGACCGGCCCGCCGGGTCGGCTCGTTTCCATCGCCTTCTGGCGAGATGTCAGGCACGCACAGTCATACCTGCGTCTGAATATCGGACAGCTCTGTCACAGGTGTTGTCCTGGGCGAACATGACCCCCACACTGAGGCAACTTTTCCGCTCTCACCCCACGGGACACACACGACCATGACTCGGACTTCTGCGTCCTCCGCGCCCGAGCGCGCGGTCAATGGCCAGGCGCCGGGCGGCACGGATCTGTCGCACGGCCTCAAGCAGCGCCACCTGTCGATGATCGCCCTCGGCGGGGTCATCGGCGCCGGCCTCTTCGTCGGCTCCGGCGCGGGCATCGCCGCGGCGGGTCCGGCCATCGTGCTCGCCTATGCCGTCTCCGGGCTGCTCGTGATGCTCGTGATGCGGATGCTGGGTGAGATGGCCGCGGCCAACCCGGCCTCGGGCACCTTCTCCGTGCACGCCGAGAAGGCAATAGGCCCCTGGGCCGGCTTCACGGCCGGCTGGATGTTCTGGGTCGAGCTCTGCGTGGGCATCGCCGTGGAGGCGATCGGTGCGGCGCACATCATGCAGTCCTGGTTCCCCTCCACGGCCTCGTGGATGTGGGTCCTGATCTTCATGGCCGTCTTCTGCGGGACGAACCTCGCGGCGGTCAGCAACTTCGGCGAGTTCGAATTCTGGTTCGCGGCGCTCAAGGTCGCCGCGATCGGCATCTTCCTCGTCCTGGGCGTCCTCGCCATCTTCGGCGCGCTGCCGGGCACCGAGGCCCCCGGCTCCGACAACCTCACCGGCCACGGCGGCTTCCTGCCCAACGGTGCCAACGGCCTGGTCGTGGGCCTGCTCGCCTCCGTCTTCGCCTACGGCGGCCTGGAGACGGTGACGATCGCGGCGGCGGAGTCCGAGCACCCGGTCAAGGGCGTCGCCCAGGCCGTCCGCACGGCGATGTGGCGGATCGCCCTCTTCTACGTCGGCTCGATGCTGGTCATCGTCACCGTGCTGCCCTGGAACGACAAGGCGCTCCTGACGGACGGCCCCTACGTGGCGGTGCTCAAGCACCTCGACATCCCGGCCGCCGGGCAGATCATGAACGTCATCGTCCTGGTCGCCCTGCTCTCCGCGATGAACGCCAACATCTACGGCGCCTCCCGGATGTCGCACTCCCTGGTCATGCGCGGCGAGGGCCCGCGGTTCCTGGCCAAGGTCACCGGCGGCGTGCCGCGGCTGACCGTGATCGCCTCCTCCGCCTTCGGCTTCTTCGCCGTCCTGCTCAGCTACTGGTGGCCCGACACCGTCTTCAAGTGGCTGCTGTACATGACGGGTGCCGCGGTGCTCGTGGTGTGGGGCTTCATCGCCGTCACCCAGCTGCGGATGCGCCGGCAGCTGGAGCGCTCGGCGCCGGAGAAGCTCGTGGTGAAGATGTGGCTCTTCCCGGGTCTGACCTGGGTGGCCCTGGCCGGGATCGTGGCGGTCCTCTCGCTGATGCTGCGCGAGGAGGACACCCGCATCCAGCTGTACTTCACCGCCGGCCTGACGGGCGCCCTCGCCCTCATCGGCTACGTGCGGCAGCGCATGACGGCCGCGAAGCACTGACCGCGGGCGCCGGCCGGCCGGCGCCCGGGCCCTTCGGCCACCACCCACACCCCCCACGAGGCGGGCTGGGTCCTGATCTTCAGGACCTAGCCCGCCTCGGTCTTTCGTAGGAGATCCCCCACCCTTACGGCCCGTCAGTTGCTCTTGCTGGTAGCGTCTACCTGCAAGTTAATTGCAATAAGCAGTCGGAGGGCTCGGCATGGCCATCTACACACTTCCTGAACTTCCCTACGATTACGCTGCGCTGCAGCCGACGATCGACGCGAAGATCATCGAGCTGCACCACGACAAGCACCACGCGGCGTACGTCAAGGGCGCGAACGACACCCTGGAGCAGCTCGCCGAGGCCCGCGACAAGGACCAGTGGGGCGCCATCAACGGCCTGGAGAAGAACCTGGCCTTCCACCTCTCCGGTCACATCCTGCACAGCATCTACTGGCAGAACATGTCCGGCGACGGCGGCGGCGAGCCCCTCGACAAGGACGGCGTGGGCGAGCTCGCCGACGCCATCGCCGAGTCCTTCGGCTCCTTCGCCAAGTTCAAGGCGCAGCTGACCAAGGCCTCCGCCACCACCCAGGGCTCCGGCTGGGGCGTCCTGGCCTACGAGCCGATCAGCGGCAAGCTGATCGTCGAGCAGGTCTACGACCACCAGGGCAACGTCGGCCAGGGCTCGGTCCCGATCCTGGTCTTCGACGCCTGGGAGCACGCCTTCTACCTGCAGTACAAGAACCAGAAGGTCGACTTCATCGACGCCATGTGGGCCGTCGTCAACTGGCAGGACGTGGCGAAGCGCTTCGAGGCCGCCAAGCAGCGCGGCAACCTGCTGCTGGTCCCGTAATCCCACAGGGAATTCCCCGGTGTCCTGCTCGTGATCGTCTTCTCACCCTTCACGCGGCAGGCGGAGAGGGCCCCCGCACCGGGGGGGCCCTCTCACTCATACGTGGCCGAACGCCTCGCCCGTCACCGTGAACCCCTTCGCGAGTCCCACGTCGTGCAGGCGGGCGAACCGGCCGGCGTCCCAGCACGTGCACACCGCGAAGCGGTAGTCGGCCGACGTCGTGCCGTCGGCGGCGACCCGTACCGTGCCCGTCAGCCGGTACTCGAAGGCGCCCAGCGCCAGCCGCCAGTCCACGCTCCCCCACGCCCGCGGGAGCTCCACCTCGCGCCGGCCGCTGTCCGCGGGGTAGGCCGCGGCCGTACGGGGCCCCTCGCGCCACCGCTCCAGGGCCTCGGCGCGCCAGCGGTCCAGCTGCTCCCCGGCGGCGGAGCGCACGGCCGGGAGGGCGAGCAGGGCGTCCGCGTCCACGCGGTGGGCGGCGCCGGTGCCGTGCAGGTAGTGGCGCAGGACCGCCGCCGCCCGGCGCAGGCCCAGTGCGGACCGCAGCGGGACCAGGGCCCGGCAGCCCGCGCGCAGCAGCAGGTCGTACGGGCGTACGGGCAGCTCCGCGTAGTGGCCTGCGGCCGGCGTGTCCCCGTCCGCCCGGCTCCCGTCGAAGCCCAGCGGCGGGGTGAGATCGGTCTGCCCCATACCGGGACATTAAGGGAGCGTGGGCAAAGGCGCCCGCCGACGGCGCCGGAGGGCTCAGTCGAAGACCGGCCCGCTCGTGCGGGTGCGCTTGATCTCGTAGAAGCCCGGCGTGGAGGCGACCAGCAGCGTGCCGTCCCACAGTCTCGCCGCGGCCTCGCCCTTGGGGGCGGGCGTGACGACCGGGCCGAAGAAGGCGATCTGCTCGCCGTCGGCGCCCGGCACCGCGATGACGGGGGTGCCGACGTCCTGGCCGACCTTGGAGATGCCCTCCTCGTGCGAGGCGCGCAGCTCCGCGTCGAAGGCGTCCGAGCCGGCGACGTCCGCGAGCTCGGCCGGCAGGCCCGCCTCTTCCAGGGCGGCGACGATCGTGGCGTGGTCCCGGGGCAGGCCCTGGTGGTGGAAGCGGGTGCCGAGGGCCGTGTAGAGCGGGCCGAGGACCTCGCTGCCGAACTTCTGCTCGGCGGCGATGCACACCCGCACCGGCGCCCAGGCGCGGCCGCCGGGCCGCATGTCCTCGCGGTACTCCGCGGGCACCTCGTCGAGCCTGTTCTCGTTGAGGACGGCCAGGCTCATCACGTGCCAGCGCACCTCGACCGGGCGGACCTTCTCGACCTCCAGCATCCAGCGCGAGGTCATCCAGGCCCAGGGGCACAGCGGGTCGAACCAGAAGTCGGCGGGGGTCTTCTCCACGGCGGTCACGCAGATCTCCTCAGAAGGGTGATTCGGTCGCCGTTTCAACAAAGACACCCCGTGCCATGATTCCGCTGTCGCCCAAGACACACCCTCCAGCCGAAGGAGTCCCGACGTGCCCGGTGAGAACCTGACCCGCGAGGAGGCCCGCGAGCGGGCCCGGCTGCTGGCGGTGGACGCCTACGAGGTGGCCCTCGACCTGCGGTCCGCGGTGGGGACGGGACAGGAGAACCGGACGTTCCGTTCGGTCACCACCGTGCGCTTCCGCTGCACCGAGCCCGGCGCGGCGACGTTCGCGGACCTGCTGGCGCCCGCCGTCACGGCCGTCACGCTCAACGGCCGCGCCCTGGACCCGGCCGACGTCTTCGACGGCTCGCGGATCGCGCTCGCGGACCTGGCCGCCGAGAACGTGCTGGTCGTGGACGCGCAGTGCGCGTACAGCCGGACCGGTGAGGGCCTGCACCGCTTCGAGGACCCCGAGGACGGCGAGGTCTACCTCTACACCCAGTACGAGCCGGCCGACGCGCGCCGGGTCTTCACCACCTTCGAGCAGCCCGACCTCAAGGCGCCCTTCGCCCTGACGGTGACCGCGCCGGCCGGCTGGACGGTGCTGGGCAACGGCGCGCAGGCGGGCGAGCCCGAGCCCGTCGCGCCGTCCGCCGCCACCTGGCGGTTCGCCACGACGCTGCCGATCTCCACGTACATCACGGCGGTCGTCGCCGGCCCGTACCACGTGGTCCGCGACCACTACAGCCGCAAGCTGCCCGACGGCAGCGTCCTGGAGATCCCGCTGGGCGCACTGTGCCGCAAGGGCCTGGCCCGGCACTTCGACGCGGACGACATCTTCACCGTCACCAAGCAGGGCCTGGACTTCTTCCACGACCACTTCGACTACCCGTACCCGTTCGGGAAGTACGACCAGGCGTTCGTGCCCGAGTACAACCTCGGCGCGATGGAGAACCCGGGGCTCGTGACCTTCCGCGAGGAGTTCGTCTTCCGCGGCAAGGTGACGCAGACCTCCTACGAGGGCCGGGCCAACGTCATCCTGCACGAGATGGCGCACATGTGGTTCGGCGACCTGGTCACCATGGAGTGGTGGGACGACCTGTGGCTCAAGGAGTCCTTCGCCGACTTCATGGGGACCTTCTCGATGGTCGAGGCGACCCGTTTCACCAACGGCTGGATCACCTTCGCCAACCGCCGCAAGGCCTGGGCGTACCGCGCCGACCAGCTGCCCTCCACCCACCCGGTCACGGCCGACATCCACGACCTGGAGGAGGCCAAGCTCAACTTCGACGGCATCACCTACGCCAAGGGCGCCTCCGTCCTCAAGCAGCTCGTCGCCTACGCCGGGCGCGACGCCTTCCTGGAAGGCGCCCGGCGCTACTTCAAGCGGCACGCCTTCGGCAACACCCGCCTGACCGACCTGCTGGAGGTGCTGGAGGAGACCTCCGGCCGGGACATGGCCGCCTGGGCGCGCTCCTGGCTGCAGACCGCGGGCGTCAACTCCCTCACGCCGCTCGCGACGTACGACTCCGCCGACCGGATCACCGAGCTCGCGATCCTGCAGGAGGCCGCGCCCGCACACCCCGAGCTGCGCCCGCACCGCGTGGCTGTCGGCCTCTACCGGCGCGAGGCCGGCGGCGCGCTCGTGCGCTACGCCCGCACCGAGGTGGACGTCGCGGGCCCGCGCACGGTCGTGGCCGAGCTGGCCGGAGCCGAGCGCCCGGAGCTGATCCTGGTCAACGACGACGACCTGACCTACTGCAAGGTCCGCTTCGACGAGGGCTCGCTGGCGACGCTGCGCGCCCACCTCGGCGAGCTCGTGGACCCGCTGGCGCGCGCCCTGTGCTGGTCGGCGCTGTGGAACCTCACCCGCGACGGGCTGATGCCCGCCCGCGACTTCCTCTCCCTCGTCGAGCGGTTCGCGGGCGCGGAGAGCGAGGTCGGCGTGCTGCAGATGCTGCAGGCGTGGGCGCGCACGGCCCTGGTCCACTACGCGGCGCCCGCGTGGCGCGAGGAGGGCGGCCGTCTCCTCGCCGAGGGCGCGCTGCGCGAGCTGCGGGTCGCCGAGCCCGGCAGCGGCCACCAGCTGGCGTGGGCGCGCTTCTTCGCCCAGCTGGCCTCCTCCCCCTCCGACCTGCAGCTGCTGGGCGGTCTGCTGGACGGCTCCGCGAAGATCGACGGGCTGGAGGTGGACCAGGAGCTGCGCTGGGCCTTCCTGGCCGCGTCGGCGGCGCGGGGCGCGGCCGACGAGGCGGCGATCGGCGCGGAGCTCGCCCGCGACAACACCGCCTCCGGCGAGCGGCACCGCGTCCGCTGCCTGGCCTCCCGTCCCTCCGCGGAGGTGAAGGAGCAGGCGTGGCAGGCGGTCGTCGTCTCCGACACGCTCTCCAACGCCCTGGCCGAGGCCACGATCGCGGGCTTCGACCAGCCGGGCCAGCGCGGACTCCTCGCACCGTACGCCGAGCGCTACTTCGCGGTGATCGAGGGCATCTGGCGCGAGCGGTCCATCGAGTACGCGATGGCCGTCGTGCGGGGGCTCTTCCCGATGCTGCAGGACGACTCCCGCACCCTCGGTGCGGCCGACGCGTGGCTCGCGGAGCACGCGGACGCGCCCGCGGCGCTGCGGCGGCTCGTGCTGGAGGCGCGGGACGACCTGGCTCGCGCGTTGCGGGCGCAGGAGCGGGACGCGGCAGCGGAGTAAGTCCGCGGGGGCGGGGGTACGGTCCGGCTGCGGGGTGACCCCGCGGCCGGGCGCCCTCGCCCCGGCCGAGGTCCGTCCGGCACCGCCGGGCACGCCGGTTCGGGTTCCCGCCGCTGCGGGAGAGAGACTCGGACGCCGCCCGCCGGGTGAAGACAGCGTCCCGTCCGGGACAAGCGGGTGGCGGGGCCGGCCCAAGGCCGACCGGCCCCCTCGAACACCCGTACTTTAGGGCGGCGTTGTCCTGAATTGTCGACGGGCATGTAACACCGGGTTAGGGCCCGCCGCGGACGCGGGAACCTGCCGGGCATGAACTCCGACACCCCTCTCTCCCCGCGCCCCCTGCACCACCTCTCCGACGTCCGTCACCGTGTCATGACAGCACGTCAGCTGCGCGAACACGGTGTGTCCGGACCCGCCGCCGGGGAGCGCTGCCGCCCCGGCGGCCCCTGGCAGCAGCTGCTGCCCGGCGTCTTCCTGCTCCGCACGGGGCCCGCCACCAGCGAGGAGCGGCTGCACGCCGCCCTGCTGTACACGGTCCCGCGCACCCAGGGCCCGCCCGTCCAGCCGGGCCCCGCCACCGCCACCGCCGCGGCCCGGGAGGCGGCGGCCGGCCCCTACGGGCCCGCGATGATCACCGGTGCGGCGGCGCTCGCCCTGCACCGGTTCACCTCCGTGCCCCCGCTGCTCGCCCTCGACCACATCGACGTGCTCGTGCCGCGCACCCGCCGGCTGCGCGCGTCCGGCTTCGTACGGATCACGCGGGCCCACGCCCTGCCGCACCCGCAGATGCTGACGGGGGTGCCCGTGGCGCCGGTCGCGCGGGCGGTCGCCGACACCGTCGCCCAGCTCACCGACGCCTCCACGGTGCGCCGGCTGCTGGCGGAGGCGGTGCGCGGGGGTCACTGCGAGGCGGCCGCCGTCGTCAAGGAGTTGACGCGGGCGCGGCTGCTGGGGCGGGCGCACGTGGTGGACGCGGTGGACACGCTGCTGGCCGAGGGCCGGGCCGTCGCCGAGGGCCGGCTCTACGACCTGGTGCGCGACCACCAGCTGCCCGCGCCGCTGTGGAACGTGGACCTGCGGCTGCCGGGCGGGCCGTGCCTGGGCCGGGTGGACGCGTTCTGGCCGGAGCACAGCGTGGCGGTGGAGATCGACTCGCGGACGCCGCGGCAGGACGACGACGCGGTGTGGTCGGCGCAGTTCCGCAAGCGGGAGCACCTGGAGCGGCTCGGGGTCATGGTCGTGCACATCACGCCGAAGAAGCTGCGCGAGACCCCCGAGCAGCAGGCCGCGGTGGTCCGCACCGCTTTGATGGCGTCGGCCGACCGCGACCCCGCCGCGTATCTGGTGGTGCTGCCCAGGTGACCGCCCCGGGCCTGCGGGGCGGGCCCCGCCGCCCGGTCCCGGCGTCAGCGCCGGGAGAGCAGCAGCTCGGTGTTGCGGTCGGCGGGCGCGCCGGCCAGGGAGGTGTCGTTGCCGGGGGCGTTGAAGGCCAGCTCCCGGTAGAGGGAGGCGAGTCCTGTCTGGGAGAGGTCGCCGAAGTCGGTGCGGTAGGGGGCCGCGGATTCGATGAGCGTGGTGAACAGCGAGACCGTGCCGTCGTGGTTGTCCGCGACCTCGATGACGCGCGCGAGCTGCGGGTAGTCGACGTGCGAGGCGGTGGCGATCTCCCAGAAGGTGCCGCGGGGGCGGATCCGGTTGCGGTGGCTGTGACCGTTGATCCAGGCGAGGACGTTGTTGTGGTCCTGCAGGACGGCGATCAGCTCGTTGCCGTCGTGGCGGTCCTCGCCGGGGTGGGTCGGGTCGGGGGTCAGGTTGTCCATGCTCCAGCTGGGGTGGTGGCTGAAGACGAGCGCGTACTTGTCCGCGTAGCGCTTCAAGGTGCGCTCCAGCCAGCGCAGTTGGCCGGTGCCCAGCGAGCCCTGGTAGTGGCCTCCGGGGTCGGTGGTGTCGAGGCTGATGCCGATGACCTTGTCGGAGATCCTGAAGGAGTAGTAGAGGTCGCCCGAGTCGAGGTTGTCGCGGGTGTAGCCGTGGCCGACGGGGCCGCGGCCCTTGTAGCGCGGGTCGAGGTGCGCGGCCACGTACTGCCGGGCGGTCAGCGGCACGCGCCGGGGGTCGGCGGTGACGGTGCGCATCTCCTTGCGGTGCGCCTTCAGCAGGGCCTCGATGCGCTTGCCCTTGGGGTCGACGCCCTTGGACTCGCCCTCCATCAGCCACTTGGCCTCGGCGGCGGAGACGGTCTGGAGCTTCTTGTTGCCGGTCGCGGCCTCGGCGATGAAGGTGCCCGCGGCCGGGTAGCAGCCGCCGGAGAGGCCGTCGTGGTTGCCGTAGGTGGAGTACCAGGGGACGTTGAGGCCGGGGCTGTTGACCTGGCGGGTGGCGGCGCCGAGGTAGCCGGGGATGCGCGGGAAGCCCGCCTGCTTGTCCTGGTCGCGCACGGCGCTCTCGGGCTGCCAGAAGAGCTTCAGGCCGCTGTTCTGCACGCCCTCGTAGTGGCGCGGGTCACCGGTGTTGGGGGTCGCGCGGCCGCCGCTCATGGCGGTGAGGAACCACTCGACCTCGATGCGCGCGTTCTCGTCGCCGTTGTCGCCGGTGGTGATGACGAAGGACAGGGGCGCGCCGGTCGCGGGACCGTGCCGGAGCTTGTTGACGCGCTCGATGAGCGAGACGACGCCGGGCAGGGTCAGCGCCTCGTGCGGGCGCCACGCGCCGGGCTCGCCCGACCGGAAGAACTCGTAGCGCAGCGGGTGCTGCACGTCCGTCAGGTGCAGGTCGGTGAACTGCACGAAGGAGGCGAGCGTCGTGCGCCGGTCCTCGCGGCCGCGCTGCGCCGCGGCCAGCTCGGCGCGCACCTGCCGGGGCCAGCCGGGGCCATCGCCGAGGCGGCGGTAGCCGGCGGTGCCGCGGGGGGCGGCCACCGAGACGAGGGTGGTCCCGGCGCCGTTGGGGCCGGCCACGGCGGCGGCGTCCGCGCTCGCCGAGGCGGCCTGCGCCGCTCCCGGCGCGCCCGGGCCCGGATCCAGCGGCTGGGCGGCGGCCGGCACCGGGTCCGCCCCCAGGGCCAGGCCGATGCCCGTGGCGGTGGTCACGGCCCCCGCTGCCGCGAGGAACGTACGGCGGTCGAGGCGGGCGTCTGCGGATCTGTCTGATCTGCGGTGCATAGCGGTCTCCCCGAGTGCGAACGCGAAGCGGGCTGAAGCGGGCTACGGGCTGCGGAGCGCCGCGGTGGCGCTCCTTCCTACCGAGGATCGTTGGCAGCGGGGGTGACCTGGGCGTGAACGCGGCCGCAACGGCCGCCGCCGATCACCGCACATCGATCTTGGCGAATGCGAACGGACATACAGCACTCGTCCCCTGGCGGACTGACGCTCACTCAGCGTTCACTCTCGGGTGGAACACTGGGCAGGTTCTGGGGCCGGAGCTGTAGTCCGTTTGCCCTACAGCCTCTGAGCTGCGGGAACGCCTCTGACCGCTTCACGGCCTCCGTCACACTTCCTCCCGACTGGAGCCTGGCGGGTTTACGCCATCCTTACGTTCCCTCTCCGACAACTCTCCCCAAACCCCCGTCACTTCCATAAAAGTGATCGGTCATCCGGCTCCGATTTCCGGACGCCCGCTGTTCAGCGGCACTTTCACGTCAAGCCAGGGATGGACATGACCCCCGAATCCCGTAACACGCGCCCCGGCGGCGCAAGACGCGCGGCCCGAATAGCCGTCGCGGCCTCCCTCGTGGCCGCCCTCACGGCCGCCGGCGCCGCGTCCGCCTTCGCCGACGAGCCCCTGCCCGCCCCGGGCCCGGTCAAGTCGCCCGCGGACAAGCTCGGTTCGCACGACGCCGCCCTGCTCGCCGGGGCCAAGGCCGGCGGCGACAAGACGGTCACGATGATGATCGCCACCGCGCCCGGGCAGACCGGCCAGGTCGCCGGCAAGCTCGGTGCCATCAAGGGCGCGTCGGTGGGGCGCACGGACGACAAGCTCGGCTACGTCCGCGCCACCGTCCCCACACCCAAGGCCGACGCCGCCATCTCCGAGGCCCAGAAGCTCGCCTCGGTGCACGGCATCGACCTCAAGCAGGAGATCAAGCTCCCGGACCCGACGCCGCGCGCCGACGCCGCCGAGGGCGCCCGCGGCGCCAAGGCCGGCAGCTTCCCCGCGCCGGGCAAGGACACCCCGGCGAAGAACCCCTACCAGCCGGCCTTCGAGACCGGCGCCGTGGACTTCACCGAGGACCACCCGAAGGCCGACGGCCGGGGCGTGACCATCGGCATCCTCGACTCGGGCATCGACCTGGGCCACCCGGCGCTGCAGAAGACCACCACCGGCGAGCGCAAGATCGTCGACTGGGTCACCGCGACCGACCCGCTCACCGACCAGGACGGCACCTGGCTGCCGATGACGGCCGACGTCTCCGGCCCGTCCTTCTCCTTCAACGGCCGCAGCTACTCGGTGCCCGGCAACGGCCCCTACCAGGTGGCCCTCTTCCGGGAGAACGCGACCGCCGGCGGCGACATGAAGGGCGACCTCAACCGGGACGGCGACACCACCGACTCCTGGGCCGTCCTCTACGACAAGGCCAAGGGCACCGTCCGCGTCGACCTCGGCGACGACGCCGACTTCGGCAACGACGAGGAGATGAAGCCCTACAAGGACGGCTTCCAGGTCGGGTACTTCGGCAAGGACAACCCCGACACCGCGATCGCCGAGCGCATCCCCTTCGTCGTGCAGGTCCGCAAGGACGTGCCGATGGACCCGAAGGGCGGCGACTGGGTCGGCAAGAAGGCCGACTTCGTCAGCATCGGCGTCATCGAGTCCGAGCACGGCACGCACGTCGCGGGCATCACCGCGGCCCACGGCCTCTTCGGCGGGAAGATGAACGGCGCCGCCCCGGGCGCCAAGCTCGTCTCCTCGCGCGCCTGCACCTGGAGCGGCGGCTGCACCAACGTCGCCCTGACCGAGGGCATGATCGACCTCGTGGTCAACCGCGGCGTCGACATCGTCAACATGTCGATCGGCGGCCTCCCGGCGCTCAACGACGGCAACAACGCCCGCTCCGAGCTCTACACGCGCCTCATCGACACCTACGGCGTGCAGCTGGTGATCTCCGCGGGCAACAGCGGCCCCGGCGCCAACACCATCGGCGACCCCGGCCTGGCCGACAAGGTCATCAGCGTCGGCGCGTCCGTCTCCAAGGAGACCTGGGCGGCCAACTACGGCTCGGAGGTGAAGACCAAGTACGCGATGATGCCCTTCTCCTCCCGCGGCCCGCGCGAGGACGGCGGCTTCACCCCGACGATCACCGCCCCGGGCGCGTCGGTCAACACCACGCCGACCTGGGAGCCGGGCGCCCCCGTCAAGGAGTCCGGCTACGACCTGCCGCCCGGCTACGGCATGCTGCAGGGCACCTCGATGGCCTCCCCGCAGGCCGCCGGCGCCTCCGCGCTGCTGATCTCGGCCGCCAAGCAGAGCAGGATGAAGCTCACCCCGGCCGACCTGCGCACGGCGCTCACCAGCACCGCCAAGCAGATCAAGGGCGCGCAGGCCTACGAGCAGGGCTCCGGCCTGATCAACATCGAGGACGCCTGGGAGGCGCTGCGCCACCGCGCCACGGCCCACGACTACACCGTGAAGGCTCCCGTCTCCACCGCGCTGTCCGCCGCGCTCAAGACCCCGGGCTTCGGCACCGGCCTCTACGACCGCGAGGGCGGCCTGAAGGCCGGCGAGAGTCGTACCTACGACGTGACGGTCACCCGCACCTCCGGGCCCGACAAGGCCGTGTGGCACGAGCTGAAGTGGCGCAACAACGACGGCACCTTCAAGCTCGCCGGTGACGACGAGGTCAAGCTGCCGCTGAACAAGCCCGTGACCGTCAAGGTCAAGGCGAAGGCGAAGACGGCCGGCCTGCACAGCGCGATCCTGACCGTGGACGACGACCGCACCGAGGGCATCGACAAGCAGGTCCTCACGACCGTCGTCGCCGCGGAGCCGGTCGCCGCGCCGTCCTACGTGGTCAAGAAGACCGCCACGGCCGTGCGCAACGCCTCCACCTCGTACTTCGTCAGCGTGCCGAAGGGCGCCAAGACGCTGGAGGTCGCGCTCGGCGGCCTGGCCAAGGACAGCCAGACGCGGTTCATCGCGATCAACCCGTACGGCGTGCCGGTCGACCCGACCTCGACCGTCAACTGCTACCCGAACTACCCGAACCCGGACAACAAGTGCCGTCCGGACCTGCGCAGCTACGCCAACCCGCTGCCGGGCGTCTGGGAGATCGAGGTCGAATCGCGGCGCACCTCGCCGCTGCTGGAGAACCCCTACGCGCTGACGGCCACCGCGCTCGGCGTCACCTTCGACCCGGCGACGCAGACCGTCCCCGAGGCGAAGGTCGGCACCCCGGCCGCCGTCTCCTGGAAGGCCGTCAACGGCTTCGCCGCGCTGGAGGGCAAGCTCAAGGGCGGCCAGCTGGGCTCCTCGAAGATCGCCCGGCCGGAGATCAAGGAGGGGGAGAAGCAGGTCACCAAGGTCACGCTCGGGGCCGGCGTCACCCGCTTCGACGCGGCGATCGGCGCCACCGCCGACGCCAAGGCGGACCTGGACCTGACCGTCTACAAGGACGGCAAGGCCGTGGGCTCCTCCACCAGCGGCGGCTCCGACGAGCTCGTGAGCCTGACCAAGCCGGCGGCGGGCGAGTACACCGTCGAGGTCACGGGCTACTCGGTGCCCGCGGGCTCGACCGCCTACGACTACCGCGACGTGTTCTTCGCCCCCTCGCTGGGTGAGATCAAGGTCGCCGACGGCGCGGCCGTCAAGCTCGGCGCCGGGCAGTCCGCGCAGGTCACGGCCGAGGTCGTGGTGGCGGGCGCGGCTCCGGAGGGCCGCTCGTTCTTCGGGGACGTGCAGCTGGTCAACGCGGCCGGGACGGTCGCGGGGAACGGCAGCGTGAAGATCGAGAAGGTCGTCGGCTGACCGCTGACGCACGAGAGGACCAGGGGCGGGCGCGCGGTATGGGCGCCCGCCCCTTTCGCGCTTCGAGCGCTTGCTCGTGCGCCCCTGCACGCCCCTACCGTGGCCCGGATTCCCGGAGGAGATTCGGCGCAGGGTGCACTTATGCCCTATTCGATGCGGTCTGCGGACCTTGCCGTCGAAGGGACGGTTCCGCCATGCCACAGGACCCCCACACCCCCGTCTCCAGCGACCCCGCGGCGGACCTGCTCCCCGCCGACGGGCAGCCCGTCCTCCAGCAGCCCGGCACGGGCACGGGCGGCGAGCCCGCCCCGGGCAGCTCCACGGGCACCGAGCCCGTCGAGGGCTACCGGCTGCCGGAGGCGCCCGAGGCCGACGACGGCTTCGGCGGCCCCCTCCGCGACATCGGCGAGGCCTCCTTCGGGCCCCCGGCCGGCCCGGAGACCGTCCACGGGCCCGACGACCGGGTGCAGATCACCAACACCTGCGTCTACCCCTGGCGCGTGCACTGCTTCCTGGAGATCACGGCCGCCGACGGCAGCGCCTGGCTGGGCACCGGCTGGTTCATCGGCCCGCACACCATCGCCACCGCCGGGCACGTCGTCTTCATCAAGAACAGCGGCGTGCCCGGACGGGACGGCTGGGTCCGCAGCATCAAGGTGTGGCCCGGGCGCAACGGCAGCACGGTCTGCTACGGGCCGATCGTCAGCACCAGCTTCCGGTCGGTGACCGGCTGGACGGGCAGCGGCGACGAGAACTTCGACTACGGCGCGATCATCCTGCCCTCGGACCTGGGCGCGCAGACCGGCTGGTTCGGCTTCGGCGTCTGGTCCGACGCCGATCTGCTCCAGGTCACCGGCAACATCGCCGGCTATCCGGCCGACAAGCCGTACGCCACGCTCTGGTACGACGCGCGCCGCATCGACTCGGTGGGCCCGCGCAAGGTGTACTACGACATCGACACCTTCGGCGGGCAGAGCGGCAGCTCCGTCTACCGCATCATCGGCAACGACCGGTACGGGTTCGCCGTCCACGCGTACGGCGGGGCCCGGGTGAACTCCGGGACCCGGATCACCAGGCCGGTGTACGACAACTTCGCGGCCTGGAAGGCGTGACCCGCCGGAAAGGCATGACCCATAGGGAAGGCGTGACCCGATCCGCATGAGCACCCCCTCCGCGCCCGCCGGCGTCATCCGCGGCACGGTCCGCGACGCCGCGGGCGCGCCCGTCGCCGGCGCCCGCGTGGCCTTCGCCGACGGGCCGGTCCCGCTGCCCGACGTCGCCGCCGTCACCGACGGCGAAGGCCGCTTCGCGCTCGCCGCCCCGGCCGCCGGGACGTACACCCTGGTGTGCCGGGCGGACGGCGGGACGGCGACCGCCCGGGTGCGGGTCGCCGCGGGCCCCGCGACCGCCCGCCCGGAGGATGTCCGGGCCGACCTGCGCCTGGGCTGAAGATTTCCCGTACCGCCCGGCTCCCCGTCGCACACCCGGCAAAGGATTGGACTTTTGGTACGGGTGTGACCACATGATGGAACCGGCGTGCCAGGAGGGACGTCCCTGGCAGCAGGTTGCATTGATGTATGTGATGTACATGAGTAGGGAGCCCTCATGAGGATCGGAATCGTCGGAGCCACCGGGCAGGTCGGCGGAGTCATGCGCAAGATCCTCGCCGACCGGGCCTTCCCGGTCGGCGAACTGCGCCTGTTCGCCTCGGCGCGCTCCGCCGGGTCCACCCTCCCCTGGCAGGGCACGGAGATCACGATCGAGGACGCCTCGACGGCCGACTACAGCGGCCTGGACATCGTGCTGTTCTCCGCCGGCGGCGCGACCTCCCGCGCGCTGGCCGAGAAGGTCGCCGCCCAGGGCGCCGTCGTGATCGACAACTCCTCGGCCTGGCGCATGGACCCCGAGGTCCCCCTCGTCGTCTCCGAGGTGAACCCGCACGCGGTCAAGGACCGCCCCAAGGGCATCATCGCCAACCCGAACTGCACCACCATGGCCGCCATGCCCGTGCTGCGCCCGCTGCACGAGGAGGCGGGGCTGACCGCCCTGATCGCCACCACCTACCAGGCCGTCTCCGGCTCCGGCCTCGCCGGTGTGGCCGAGCTCGACGGCCAGGTCCGCTCGGTCGGCGAGCGGGCCGCGGAGCTCACCCACGACGGCGAGGCCGTCGAGTTCCCCGAGCCCGGCGTCTACAAGCGCCCCATCGCCTACAACGTGCTGCCGCTGGCCGGCTCGATCGTGGACGACGGCCGCTTCGAGACGGACGAGGAGCAGAAGCTGCGCAACGAGTCCCGCAAGATCCTGGAGATCCCGGACCTCAAGGTCTCCGGCACCTGCGTCCGCGTCCCCGTCTTCTCCGGCCACTCGCTGCAGGTCAACGCCCGCTTCGAGCGCCCGGTCAGCGTCGAGCGCGCGTACGAGCTGCTGAAGGACGCCCCGGGCGTGGAGCTCTCGGAGATCCCCACCCCGCTGCAGGCCGCCGGCAAGGACGCTTCCTACGTGGGCCGCATCCGCCGTGACGAGACCGTCGAGCACGGCCTCGCGCTGTTCCTCTCCAACGACAACCTGCGCAAGGGCGCGGCGCTCAACGCCGTGCAGATCGCGGAGCTGGTCGCCGCGGAGCTGCGCGGCTGACGCCGTCGCACGGGGCCGCACGGGCCGGGCACCCTCCGGGTGCCCGGCCCTTGTGATGTTCGGTGTTCCTGGGACACCCCACGTGGAAGGATGGCCGGAAAGTCGCGAAGTTAAGGAGATGCCCAGGTGCCTGGAACGAATCTGACCCGCGAAGAGGCGCAGCTGAGGGCTCGCCTGCTGACCGTCGACGCGTACGAGATCGACCTCGATCTCTCCGGCGCGCAGGAGGGGGGCACCTACCGCTCCGAGACCGTGGTGCGGTTCGACGCGGCCGAGGCGGGCGAGACGTTCATCGATCTGGTGGCGCCCGCGGTGCACGAGGTCGTGCTGAACGGGACGGCGCTCGATCCGGCCGAGGTGTTCGCGGACAGCCGGATCGCGCTGCCCGGCCTGGTGGCCGGCCGCAACGAACTGAAGGTCGTCGCCGACTGCGCTTACACCAACACGGGCGAGGGCCTGCACCGCTTCGTCGACCCGGTCGACGAGCAGGCCTACCTGTACACCCAGTTCGAGGTGCCGGACGCGCGCCGCGTCTTCGCCTCCTTCGAGCAGCCCGACCTGAAGGCCGTCTTCACCTTCACCGTGAAGGCGCCCGAGGGCTGGACGGTCATCTCCAACTCGCCGACCCCCGAGCGGCCCGCCGACAACATCTGGCGCTTCGAGCCGACCCAGCGGATCTCCACGTACATCACGGCCCTGATCGCCGGCCCGTACCACGGCGTGCACAGCGCGTACGAGAAGGACGGCCGCAGCATTCCGCTGGCCATCTACTGCCGCCCCTCGCTGGCCGAGTTCCTGGACGCCGACCACATCTTCGACGTGACGAAGCAGGGCTTCGACTGGTTCGAGGAGAAGTTCGACTACCCCTACCCGTTCCCCAAGTACGACCAGCTGTTCGTGCCGGAGTTCAACGCGGGCGCGATGGAGAACGCGGGCGCGGTCACCATCCGCGACCAGTACGTCTTCCGCTCGAAGGTCACGGACGCCGCGTACGAGGGGCGCGCCGAGACCATCCTCCACGAGCTGGCCCACATGTGGTTCGGCGACCTGGTCACCATGGAGTGGTGGAACGACCTGTGGCTGAACGAGTCGTTCGCCACCTTCACCTCGATCGCCTGCCAGGCCTCCGCCCCGGGCTCGCGGTGGCCCCACGCGTGGACCACGTTCGCCAACTCCATGAAGACCTGGGCGTACCGGCAGGACCAGCTGCCGTCCACCCACCCGATCATGGCCGAGATCCGCGACCTGGACGACGTGCTCGTCAACTTCGACGGCATCACCTACGCCAAGGGCGCGTCCGTGCTGAAGCAGCTCGTCGCCTACGTGGGCGAGGACGCGTTCTTCCGCGGCGTCCAGGCGTACTTCAAGGCGCACGCCTTCGGGAACACCCGCCTGACCGACCTGCTCGGCGCGCTGGAGGAGACCTCCGGGCGCGACCTGACCACCTGGTCGAAGCTGTGGCTGGAGACCGCCGGCATCAACATCCTGCGCCCGGAGATCGAGACGGACGCCTCCGGCGTCATCACGTCCTTCGCCGTCCGCCAGGAGGCCCCGGCTCTGCCCGCCGGCGCCAAGGGCGAGCCGACGCTGCGGCCGCACCGCATCGCCGTCGGCCTCTACGAGCTGGAGGACGGCAAGCTCGTCCGCAAGGAGCGGATCGAGCTCGACGTCGACGGCGAGCTCACCCCCGTCGACGCGCTCGCCGGCAAGCCCCGCCCGGCCGTCGTCCTCCTCAACGACGACGACCTGTCCTACGCCAAGGTCCGCCTCGACGAGCAGTCGCTCGCGACCGTCACCGCGCACCTCGGCGACTTCACCGAGTCCCTGCCGCGCGCCCTGTGCTGGGCCTCCGCGTGGGACATGACGCGCGACGGCGAGCTCGCCGCCCGCGACTACCTCGCGCTCGTCCTGTCCGGCATCGCCAAGGAGTCGGACATCGGCGTCGTGCAGTCCCTGCAGCGGCAGGTGAAGCTGGCCCTCGACCTGTACGCCGCGCCCGAGTGGCGTGCCACCGGTCTCGCCCGGTGGACCGAGGCGGCCCTGGAGCACCTGAAGTCCGCCGAGGCGGGCAGCGACCACCAGCTCGCCTGGGCCCGTGCGTTCGCCGCCACCGCCCGCACGGACGAGCAGCTCGCCCTGCTGCAGGGGCTCCTCGACGGCACCGAGGAGATCGCCGGCCTCGCCGTCGACACCGAGCTGCGCTGGGCCCTGCTCGGCCGCCTCGCGGCCACCGGGCACGCGGACGAGGCCGCGATCGCGGCGGAGCTGGAGCGGGACCGGACGTCCGCCGGCGAGCGGTACGCCGCGGCGGCGCGGGCCTCCCGGCCCACGGCCGAGGCGAAGGAAGCCGCGTGGAAGGCGGTCGTCGAGTCGGCCGCCCTGCCCAACGCCGTGCAGGAGGCCGTCATCGGCGGCTTCGTCCAGGCGGACCAGCGGGAGCTGCTCGCGCCGTACGCCGAGAAGTACTTCGCCGCGGTCAAGCCCGTGTGGGAGAGCCGCAGCCACGAGATCGCCCAGCAGATCGCGATCGGGCTCTACCCCGCGCTCCTGGTCTCCCAGGAGACCCTGGACGCGACGGACGCGTGGCTCTCCTCCGCCGAGCCGAACGCCGCGCTGCGGCGCCTGGTGCTGGAGTCCCGCTCGGGCGTGGAGCGCGCCCTGCGCGCCCAGGCGGCCGACGCGGCCGCGGCGAGCTAGCGCGCGCTGCGCGAAGCGCACGAGGGTGCCCCCGGCTCGCCCGAGCCGGGGGCACCCTCGGTTGTTCGCGGTGCCCCCCGGCGCCCCTGGTGCCGTACGGGCTCAGGTGAGCCCGGCACCGCCGATTGCCACCGCTGTGGCTGATCGCCGTCGCGGCGGAATCAAAGGTGCGGGCACCCTTGAACCCGTTGCCTGGCCTCAGGCCTGCTCGGCCCGGGCGGCGCGGCGGGCCAGCAATGCCGCGCGCCGCTCGTCGAACTTCGTGGCCTGGTCGTCCAGGCCGTTCATGAACAGGCCCAGTTCCTCCTGGGCGCGGAGGCCGTCCGGGCCCAGGCCCGTGATCTCCAGGACCTTCAGGAAGCGCAGGACCGGCTGCAGGACGTCGTCGTGGTGGATGCGCAGGTTGTAGATGCCGCCGATCGCCATCTGGGCCGCGGCCCGCTCGAAGCCGGGGATGCCGTGGCCGGGCATGCGGAAGTTGACGACGACGTCGCGGACGGCGGACATCGTCTGGTCCGGGGCGAGTTCGAACGCCTTGCCGAGCAGGTTGCGGTAGAAGACCATGTGCAGGTTCTCGTCCGTGGCGATGCGGGCGAGCATCCGGTCGCAGACGGGGTCACCGGAGTGGTGGCCGGTGTTGCGGTGGGAGATGCGGGTGGCGAGCTCCTGGAAGGCGACGTAGGCCACCGAGTGCAGCATGCTGTGCCGGTTGTCGGACTCGAAGCCCTCGCTCATGTGCGACATCCGGAACCGCTCCAGGGCGACGGGGTCGACGGCCCGCGAGGTCAGCAGGTAGTCGCGCATGACGATGCCGTGCCGGCCCTCCTCCGCCGTCCAGCGGTGCACCCACGTGCCCCAGGCGCCGTCGCGGCCGAAGAGCTGGGCGATCTCGTGGTGGTAGCTGGGGAGGTTGTCCTCGGTGAGGAGGTTGACCACCAGCGCGGTGCGCCCGATGTCGGTGACCTTGGACTGCTCGGGGGCCCAGGCCTCGCCGCCCATGATGCCGTCGAAGTTACGCCCGTCGCTCCAGGGCACGTACTCGTGCGGCATCCACTCCTTGGCGACCTTCAGGTGCCGGTTGAGCTCGGTCTCGACGACCTCTTCGAGGGCGTACAGCAGGCGGCTGTCGCTCCATACGGCCCGGGCGTGGTGGCGGAGGGGGGCGATGGTC
Source organism: Streptomyces sp. URMC 124 (assembly GCF_051386455.1). Classification (NCBI taxonomy): domain Bacteria; kingdom Bacillati; phylum Actinomycetota; class Actinomycetes; order Kitasatosporales; family Streptomycetaceae; genus Streptomyces; species Streptomyces sp. URMC 124. The sequence continues at coordinate 5,910 of NZ_JBPQTS010000002.1, read as the reverse complement.
ACGGACGGCTCCTGAGGGGATGATCGCACTTACGGTTCCGTAGGTTACGACACCGTAGGTTAAACGACCCGTAAAGCGAAATCCCCCGCTCCGGAATGAGGGGCGGAACACACGCGGAAGACAGGCGGAGCACACGCGAAAAAGCCCGGTGCCCCCGGTCCAGAAGGACCGGGGGCACCGGGCTGAAGAAGATCGTGCAGGCTATCGCGTGCGCGGGTGGTGGGTGTCGACGGTGTGCGGGTTGTCCGAGTGCCTGGCGGCGACCATCGTGAGGCCGGCGATCACCAGGAAGAGGACGATCGGCGCGGCGACGTAGAGGCCGAGCGTGCTGGCCACGCTCAGGCCCGGACCCGGGTCGTCACCGTCGTCGCGGGTGAGCGCGAACGCGGGGGACGACATCAGCAGCATCAGCAGCGTGCCGGCCGAGATGGCACCGGCTCGCACGGCGTTCTTGTTCTTAGTGCTCACGGCCTCAAGATATCGGGAGCGTAAGAGACCCGCGCGCCCGGGGGTGGGGCTACGGCTCCGCCGCGGCCCTCACCTCCGCCATCAGGGCCCCGAGCCGGGGCGAGGCCGCGAGCTCTTCCAGGGTCAGCGGCCGCCCGTCGGGGCCGGCGACGGGCAGCCGCCAGTTCGGGTACTGGTCCCAGGTGCCGGGGAGGTTCTGCGGGCGGCGGTCCCCGACGGCGTCCGGCAGCCAGACGCCGACGAGGCGGGCGGGGGTGCGCAGCAGGTAGCGGTGGACGGCCAGGACGGCGCTCTCCTCGTCGCAGGGCCCTTCGGGCAGCAGGCCGAGCCGCCGGAAGAGCTCCAGCCACTCCCCCACCTCCCGCGCGTCCTCCCGCCGCTCCTCGTCGAGCGGGCGGGTGAGCAGGCCCAGCCGGTGCCGCAGGGCGACGTGGTCGCCACTCAGGCGGGCGGCGGTGCTGGGCAGGTCGTGGGTGGTGGCGGTGGCCAGGCAGCCGGTGCGCCACTGCTCCGGCCGCAGCGGCGGTGCGGGAGCGGCCTCCCCGCCTGCCGCGGGGGCCCGTGCGTAGTCCCGCTCGAACCACAGCACCGACGTGCCGAGCACGCCGCGCTCGGCCAGCGCCTCGCGGACTCCTGGCTCGACCGTGCCGAGGTCCTCGCCCACGACCGCGGCTCCGGCCCGGTGGGCTTCCAGGGCGAGGACGCCGAGCATCGCCTCGGGGTCGTAGCGGACGTACGCGCCCTCGGTGGGCTCCGCGCCCTGCGGCACCCACCACAGCCGGAACAGGCCCATGACGTGGTCGATGCGCAGGCCGCCCGCGTGCCGCAGGAGGCCGCGCAGCAGCTCGCGGTAGGGGCGGTAGCCGCAGGCCTCCAGGGCGTCGGGGCGCCAGGGCGGCAGGCCCCAGTCCTGGCCGCGGGGGCTGAAGGCGTCGGGGGGCGCGCCGACGGACATGCCGGCGGCGAAGGCGTCCTGCTGCGCCCAGGTGTCCGCGCCGGAGGGGTGCACGCCGACGGCGAGGTCGTGGACGAGGCCGAGGCGCATCCCGGCGGCCTTGGCGGTGCGCTGGGCGGCGGCGAGCTGCTCGTCGGTGAGCCAGGCGAGGCGGCTGTGGAAGTCGATGCGGCCGGCCAGGGCGGTACGGGCGCGGGCGGTGTCCGCCGAGCGGGGGTCGCGCAGGCCGCCGGGCCAGGCGCGCCAGTGCGGCCCGTGCACTTCGGCGAGCGCGCACCAGGTGCTGTGGTCCTCCAGGGCACGGCCCTGCCCGGCGCGGAAGGCCTCGTACGCGGCGAGGCGGGCGGGGGCGAGCGGCACGGTGCGGACGAGCTCCAGGGCGCGCCGCTTGAGCTCCCAGACGGCGTCGCGGTCGATGAGCTCGCCCTTGTGGAGGACGGCGTCGCGCAGGGCGGCGGCCCGGCCGAGGAGCCGCTCGGCGCGCTCGCGGCGCTCGCCGGTGAGCAGCGCGAACTCGGGCACGTCCTCGACGCGCAGGTGGACGGGGTCGGGGAAGCGGCGGGAGGAGGGCCGGTAGGGCGAGGGGTCGGTGGGGGCGCCGCCCGCGCCGGGGACGGCGGCGTGCAGGGGGTTGACCTGGAGGAAGTCCGTGCCGAAAGCGCGGCCGGACCAGTCGGCGAGGGCGGCCAGGTCGCCGAGGTCGCCCATGCCCCAGGAGCGGGCCGAGAGCAGGGAGTAGAGCTGGACGAGGAAGCCGTGGCCGCGGCGGGGCGGGGCGGGCAGCCGGTCCGGGGCGACGATCAGGGGCGCGGCGGCGGTCCGGCCGTCGGGTGCGTGGGCGCGCAGCAGGTGCGTCCCGAGCGGGAGCGCGCCGAGGGCGTACGCCCCGGGCTCGCCCACCGCCGCCGCGTCCGCGCCGGCCGCGCTCGCCCCGGGGGCGCCCCGCGCGAGGTCCAGGACGACGACCGCTCCGTCCTCCGTCTCCACGCACGCCTCCGTGCCCGGTGGCAGGGCGGGCAGCGCGCCGCGCCCGGCGCGCAGGACCACCGTGCCGGGCAGCAGCCTGCGGCGGGCGGCGTCCTCGTGGGCGGCCAGGGCGTCGCGCACGGAGCCGGGCGTGGAGGCGTCGACGCCGAGGGCGGCGAGGATCGCGACGACCGTCTCCTCGGGCACGCCGACGCTGCGGCCGGGGGCGGGGCTGTACGACGTCGCGATGCCGTGCAGTGCGGCGAGCCGCGCCCTGGCCATCTGCACCTCGGCCATCACCACCTCCGCAGGTGTCCGTGCCGAAGGCCGTACCCGCCGCCGGGCCGCGGGACACCACTCGAATTCCCGTTCACCCGCGGACGTTCGGCTTTCGCAGTCGACGCGCCGGGCAATACAGGCACTTCGGTCACGTGCGTTGACACGCCCTGCGGCTGGTGATGGGCTCGCCCCCGTCGGAAGCACCTAGGGGCGAGGGAGACGGCCGTGCACTTCCGGGGCAGCGACTCCTCACCCGGCGGCCACGGGCCCGCGCGCCCCCGGCGCGCCGGGGTCACCGTCCTCGCGGCGGCCCTGCTGGGCGGACTGCTGGCGGGCGCGCCCGGCACCGTCGCGGCGCCCCGGCCCGGCGACGCCGCCGCTGCCGCGCCCGATCCGCAGGGCGAGGGCGCCCTGCCGCCGGTGTGGCCGCGGCCGCAGGCCTCGCGCGCCCTCGGGTCGTACGCCCAAGTGGGCGAAGAGGTCACCCTGATGGCCGAGCCGGGCACCGATCCGTACGCGATCGAGGCGCTACGCGGGATCCTGCGCGGCGCGGGCGCGCGGACGGTCGTGGACGCGGCCCCGGGCGGCACGCCGCCCCCGCGCGGCCTGATCGTCTACGCGGGCGGGCGGGGCGCGGAGGAGGCGCTGCGGGCGCTGGGCGCACCGGAGGCCGGGGACCTGCCCTCCGGCGGGTACCGGCTGGCGACCGGCGAGGTGGCGGGCCGGCCGACGGCCGCGCTCGCGGGCACGGGTCCCGACGGGCTCTTCCACGCGGCGCAGACGCTGCGGCAGCTGGCGGTGGAGCGCGGCGGCGCGAGGGGATTCGCCGGCGCAGTGGTCCGCGACTGGCCGGGCACGGCGGTGCGGGGCCTGTCCGAGGGCTTCTACGGGGAGCCGTGGTCGCGCGAGCAGCGGCTGGCGCAGCTGGACTTCATGGGCCGCACCAAGCAGAACCGGTACCTGTACGCGCCGGGCGACGACCCGTACCGGCAGGCCCGCTGGCGCGCCGCCTACCCCGCGGCCCAGCGCGAGGATTTCCGGGCGCTGGCCGAGCGGGCCCGCCGCAACCACGTGACGCTGGCCTGGGCGGTGACGCCGGGGCAGTCGATGTGCTTCTCCTCGGCCGGGGACCTGCGCGACCTCAAGCGCAAGGTGGACGGCATGTGGGCGCTGGGCTTCCGCGCCTTCCAGCTGCAGTTCCAGGACGTGAGCTACAGCGAGTGGCACTGCGGGGCGGACGCGGACGAGTTCGGCTCGGGGCCGAAGGCGGCGGCGAAGGCGCAGGCGAAGGTCGCGGGGGCGCTGGCGGCGCATCTGGCGGCCAAGGGCCCGGAGGCGGCCCCGCTGTCGCTGCTGCCGACCGAGTACTACCAGGACGGGCGGACGGCGTTCCGGCGGGCGCTCGCGGAGCGGCTCGACCCGAGCGTGGAGGTGGCCTGGACGGGCGTCGGGGTGGTGCCGAAGACCATCACCGGCGGTGAACTGTCCGACGCGCGCGCCGCCTTCGGCCACCCGCTGGTGACGATGGACAACTACCCGGTCAACGACTTCGCGCAGGACCGTATCTTCCTCGGGCCGTACACCGGGCGGGAGCCGGCCGTCGCGACGGGCTCCGCCGCACTGCTGGCCAACGCCTCTTCGCAGCCCGCCGTCTCGCGCATCCCGCTCTTCACCGCGGCGGACTACGCGTGGAACCCGCGCGGCTACCGCCCCGAGCAGTCGTGGCGGGCCGCCGTCGACGACCTGGCCGGGCCGGACCCGCGCACCCGGGAGGCGCTGCGGGCGCTGGCGGGCAACGACGCCTCCTCGGTGCTCGGCGGCACCGAGTCGGCGTACCTGCGCCCGCTGCTGGACGCGTTCTGGACCGCCATGTCGGGCACGGACGCCAAGGCGCGGGACGAGGCGGCGGGCCGGCTGCGGTCCGCCTTCGCCACCATGCGGGAAGCCCAGCAGCGCCTGTCGGGGACCTACGGCGGCGAGGTGGGCCCGTGGCTGGAGCAGCTCGCGCGGCACGGCGAGGCGGGCACGCGCGCGCTGGACATGCTGCTCGCCCAGGCGCGCGGCGACGGCGCGGAGGCCTGGCGGGCCCAGCTGGACGTGCAGCGGCTGCGCGGGCGGATCAAGGACAGCCCGGTGACGGTCGGCAAGGGCGTGCTCACCCCCTTCCTCGACCAGGCCCTGGCGCGCGCGAACGGCTGGACGGGCGTGGACCGCCCGGTGCGCACCGCGGGGCGGGCCACCGACGGCGACCCGGCCACCACCCTGACGCCCGCCGCGGGCGAGCCGCTGACCGTACGGCTGGAGGGGCCGCGGCCGCTGACGGCCGTCACCGTGCTCACGGCGCCCGCGCCGGGCGCGCGCGGCGCGGTCTGGGCGCGCGACGTCGCCAAGGGGTGGCAGCCGCTGGGCGCGGTGTCGGACGGCGGGTGGACGCAGCTGCCCGGCAAGGGGGTGCGGGCGGACGCGCTGCGGGTGGTGTGGGAAGGGGGCGGCACGCCGCCGCCCGTCCACGAGATCGCCCCCTGGTTCGCGGACACGCCGTCGGCCGACGTGGAGCTCACGCGCACGGAGGCGGAGGCCGAGCTGGGCGGGCGCCCGGCGGCCGTGGACGTCCGCATGATCAACCGGCGGCCGGAGGAGGTCCGCGAGAAGCTCACCGTGAAGGCGCCCGAGGGTGTCTCGGTCAAGGCCCCCGCCGAGGTGGCCGTGGCGCGCGGCGGGGTGGCCACGGCCCGGATCGAGCTCACGGTCCCGGCGGGCGGCCCGGCCCGCACCTTCACCGTTCCGGTCCGCCTCGGCGAACAGGAGCGGACCCTGACCGTACGGGCCTATCCGCCGGCCGGCGGCCCGGACCTGGCGCGCGGCGCGGCCCTGAGCTCCGAGGGCGGGGGCGCCCGGCAGCTGGAGCTGGCCCGGCCCGTGCGGCTGGGGCGCCTGGTGCTCCACTGGCGGGACGGTCAGGACGGCGAGCAGGACGGGCGGGGAGCGGACCGCTACCGCGTGCAGGTGTCGGCGGACGGCCGCACCTGGCGGGAGGCGGCCGTGGCCTCCGGCAGGGGCGAGGGGGGAGACGCGGAACCGGTGCGCATGGACGCGCCGGACACGCGCTTCGTAAGGGTGCAGGGCGAGCGGGACGGGAACGCCCTGCGGGGCGTGGAGGCCTACGCGGTCGACCGTGCCTGAGCGCGGTGCGCACACCGTCCCCGGGGGGGGGGGGGGGGGGGGGGGGGGGGGGGCGGGGG